>CAYLYQ010000009.1:0-13718 GCA_964388105.1 uncultured Acidimicrobiaceae bacterium | reverse complement strand
CCTCTGGCTTGTGATCGCCCTGCCTCTGGCGGGTGCCCTGTTCCTCCACTTCTTCGGCAGGTACCTGAAAGAGCCGCTGGCCGGCGTGCTCGCCTCGGCCGCGATGTTCGCCGCCTTCGCCATCGCCCTCGTGGCGGCCCTGCCTTTCTTCGCCGGGGACGGCGAGGCCACGACCTTGATGCTCTGGGAGTGGATGCCCGCCATCGGAGCCAACCTCGAGCTGAACTGGGATCCTCTGGCCGCCCTGATGGCCCTCGTGGTCACCGGTGTCGGCGCGCTCATCCATGTCTTCGCCATCGGGTACATGCACGGGGACGAGCGCTTCTGGCGGTTCTTCGCCAACCTCAACCTCTTCGCCGCCTCGATGCTGACCCTGGTGCTGGCAGGCAACTACGCCATGCTCTTCCTCGGATGGGAGCTCGTGGGCCTCTGCTCCTATCTGCTCATCGGTTTCTGGTTCACCCGCGAGTCGGCGGCGGGGGCGGCGAAGAAGGCGTTCGTCGTCAACCGCATCGGGGACTTCGGGATGATGGTGGCGCTGATGCTGGTGTTCGCGGCCTTCGGGACGCTGTCGTACACCGGCGTGCTCGACCGGGCTGGGGAGGTGCTGACCACCGGTACGGCGACCGCCATAGGGCTGCTCTTCCTCCTCGGCGCCGCGGGCAAGTCGGCCCAGATCCCGCTCTACGTGTGGCTGCCGGACGCCATGGAGGGCCCGACGCCCGTGTCGGCTCTCATCCATGCCGCGACGATGGTCACCGCCGGCGTCTACCTGGTGGCCCGGTCGGCGGCGATCTTCGAGCTCTCGACCACGGCACAGGTGACCGTGGCGACCATCGGGGCCGCCACCGCGCTGTGGGCCGCCTCGATCGCCCTCGCGCAGTACGACATCAAGAAGGTGCTCGCCTACTCGACCATCTCCCAGCTCGGCTACATGTTCATGGCCGTTGGTGCCACGGCCTACGTGTCGGGCGTCTTCCACCTGATGACCCACGCCTTCTTCAAGGCGCTCCTCTTCCTCGGTGCCGGGGCCGTGATCCATGCCATGGCCGACGAGCAGGACATGCGCAAGATGGGTGGGCTCATGAAGGTGATGCCGGTGACGGCCGTCACGATGGGCATCGCCACCCTGGCCATCGCCGGGATACCGCCGCTGGCCGGGTTCTGGTCGAAGGACGAGATCCTCGGTTCCCTGTTCGCCCGCGGCGGCTGGTTCTCGATCCTCTGGGTGGTCGGCTTGATCACCGCCCTGATGACCGCCTTCTACATGGCCCGGCAATGGGTGATGGTGTTCTGGGGTGAGCCCAGGTGGGGTGAGGGGGTCCATCCCCACAAGTCGCCCCGCGTCATGACCGTTCCCCTCGTGGTACTGGCCGTCCTGTCGGTCGTCGGCGGCTTGGTCAACACACCGTTCCGCCTCACTCTGGAGCACTTCCTCGAGCCCGTGTTCGAGGGGGTGTCGGTCCAGCACCCGCCGGACGGGTGGCTCATGTTCGCCGTCCTCGCTGCGGTGTCGGTGCTCGCCGGGGTGGCCGGCGTGGCGGCCGCCGGCTTCGCCTACCGGCGCCCGATGGACGACTGGTCACGCCTCGAGCGCGGCCTGCAGCCGGTATGGGGCTGGTGGGAGTCGGCTTACCGGGTGGACGACTTCTACGACGCCACGGTCGTCTCGCCCGGGAAGAAGGCGGCGGAGGTCGCCGCCTTCGGCGTGGACGCCAAGATCATCGACGGCGCAGTGAACGGTGTCGGCCGCCTCGTGCGCGACGCCGGGCAATGGGTCCGCGCGCTGCAGAGCGGTCAGGTCCGCAACTACGCCGCCCTTCTCTTCGCCGGCGCAATCGCACTGGTCGTCTGGCTCGCGGTGACGGGAGCGTGAACGGATGAGCGTCTCATGCTGACGGCACTCGTGCTCGCCCCGGTCGCGGCCGCCCTGATCGTGCTGGCGATACCCCGCCGGCGACACGAGATCCACCTTCCCCTCGGGATCGTGCTCTCGCTGGTGCCGCTGGCCCTGGCGGTCTACCTGTTCTTCGCGTTCGAGCCGGTCGCCGGCATGCAGTTCGTGGTCGACCTGCCGTGGTACGAGCCGTGGGGCGTGGGATGGAGTCTGGGGATGGACGGCATCTCCATGCCGATGATCCTCCTCACGACGATCCTGGTCCCCATCTCCCTGGGGGCGTCCACTGCCATCACCAAGAGGCCCCGGGACTTCGTGGTGCTGACCCTCCTCCTCGAAGCGGGCATGCTGGGAGCGTTCGTCGCCACCGACCTCTTCCTCTTCTTCGTCTTCTTCGAGGCGATGTTGATCCCGATGTACTTCATCATCGGGGTGTGGGGAAGCGACCGCCGCATCTACGCCGCCCTGAAGTTCTTCCTGTACACGATGTTCGGCTCGGCGTTGATGCTGGCCGGCATCATCGGGATGGCGGTGATGCACTCCGCCCAGACCGGTGCGCCGTCATTCGCTCTCGCCGACCTCGCGCAGCTGGAGTTGGGGATGGGAACGGAGCGGCTGCTGTTCGCTGCCTTCGCCCTGGCGTTTGCGGTCAAGGTCCCGCTGTTCCCCGTCCACACCTGGCTCCCCGACGCCCACACCGAGGCGCCCACCGCCGGGTCGGTATTGCTCGCCGGCGTGATGCTGAAGCTCGGCACCTACGGCCTGCTGCGGTTCAACCTGACCCTGTTCCCGGAGGCCTCAGTCGACGCCATGTGGATCATGGGGGCGCTGGCCGTCATCGGGATCATCTACGGGGCGGTGGTGGCGATAGTCCAGCCCGACCTGAAGCGTCTGGTCGCCTACTCGTCGGTGAGCCACCTCGGGTTCATCGTCCTGGGCACCTTCGCCCTGACGTCCGCCTCGCTGCAGGGGGCGGTGATCCAGAACGTCAACCACGGTCTCAGCACCGGTGCCCTGTTCCTCCTCGTCGGGATGATCTACGAGCGACGGCACACGAAGCAGATCGCCGAGCTGGGCGGCCTGCAGAAGTCGATGCCGATGCTCGCCGGGTTCTTCCTCTTCATGTCATTCGCCTCGATCGGCCTGCCCGGCCTCAACGGCTTCGTCGGCGAGTTCCTTGTGGTGATCGGCAGCTTCCCGGCTCTGCCGAGCCTGACGGTGATCGCCGCGATCGGCGTCATCCTCGCCGCCGTCTACCTCCTCTGGGCGTATCAGCGGGTCTTCACGGGTGTCCCCGAGGGTGACAACGCGCTGGTGCCGGACCTCAGTCCCCGCGAGGTGGCGCTGCTGGCCCCGCTGGCGGCCCTGGTCCTCCTCATCGGCCTCTACCCCAACATCCTCCTCGACCGGATCGCGCCTTCCACCGACGCCGCGCTCAACGCCGTCACCCAGGCGACGGGGTTCGAGGCGCCCGCACCCGGCGAGTTCTTCGGGAGAGGGGGCTGAGTGACACCTGAAGTCAACTGGCTGGCGATCTTCCCGGAACTGGCCCTGGCCCTCGGAGCGGCCGCGGTCCTCTTGGTCGAGGTGCAGTGGAAGCCGCGTCCCGGCCGCCTCGGCCTGGTCGCCGGTTTCTTCCTGCTCCTGGCTGCCATCTTCACGGGCTTCCAATGGGTGGAGGCGTCGGAGGCGGTCACTGCCGGGTCCGGCGCGTCGCTGATCGCGTTCTCCGGAATGGTGGTGGTCGACGGGATGGCGGTCTTCGGCAGGTTCGCGCTCCTCGGCGTCACTGCCCTCGGCTTGGCGGGCGCGTGGAGCCTCCTGGAGAGGTTGGGCCGCCGAGCCGCGGAGACGATCGCGATCATCCTCATCGCCACGGCCGGGTTTTCGATCATGCTCTCCGCCAACAACCTGATCCTGGTGTTCCTGGGACTCGAGGTCGGCTCCATCGCCCTGTACGTGCTGGCCGGCATGACCCGGGAGCGGAAGGGCGCCGACGAGGCCGCCCTCAAGTACTTCCTGCTCGGCTCCTTCGCCTCGGCGCTGTTCGTCTACGGGGTGGCGCTGCTCTACGCGGGGACCGGTGAGTTCGAGATCCTCGGGATCAGGGCGCACCTCGCGGCCAACATCGTGGCCCAGCCGGCGGTCCTCTTCATCGGCCTGGGCCTCATGCTCGTCGGCCTCGGCTTCAAGGTCTCGGCGGCGCCGTTCCACACCTGGGCGCCGGACGTGTATCAGGGGGCCCCGGCGGGGGTCGTCGGGTACATGGCGGCGGTCGCCAAGATCGCGGGATTCATCACGCTGGCCCGGGTCTTCGTCACCGGTCTGGGAGAGTTCGAGGCGACTTGGGTGCCGGTCATGTCCGGGGTGGCGGCGCTGTCGATGGTGCTCGGCTCGGTGGTTGCCCTGGTCCAGTCCGACGTGCGACGAATGCTGGCCTACTCCGGCATCGCCCACGCCGGTTTCGCCATGACGGGCATCATCGGCGGCGAGACCACCGGTGTCCTGTTCTACGTGGCCGCTTACGCCCTGCAGCTGATCGGCGCATTCGCGGTCGTGACGGCAGTCGACGGGCCCGAAGGCTCGGGCTCGAACATCTCCGCCTATCGGGGTCTCGCCGCGAGGAGCCCGGGGCTGGCTGCCGGCTTCTCCATCCTGCTGTTCGGTATGGCCGGGCTTCCGCTGACCTCGGGTTTCGTGGCCAAGTTCGGCGTCTTCTCCGAGGCCTGGGCCGGAGACCAGACCTGGGTGGTCATCCTGGGCGTGCTCGCCTCCGTGATCGCTCTCGCCTTCTACCTTCGGATCGTCGTCACGATGTACATGGAGGGGGAGAGTGAAGCCGAGCTCTCGGCCCGCCCATCCCTTCGCTGGGTCCTCTGGATCTCAGTCGCGGCCACGATCCTGTGGGGCGTCCTCCCCGGATCCTTTCTCTCGGTGGTCGCCGATGCCTTCGCTCTCTAGCCGCACACTGGCGGCATTCGCACTCGTCGCGCTCCTCCTCCTGCCGGCGTCGCCGGCTGAGGCTGCGGAGACCTCTGGCGCCGACGTCGCCCTGGTGCCACCGGGAGAAGTCGTGCGTGACGACCTCTACGCGGGAGCCGTCTCCGTCCTGATCTCCGGGAGGGTGGAGGGCGACCTCGTCGCGGCTGCCGCCGAACGCGTCGTCATCGACGGCGTGGTCGAGGGGTCCGTCACGGTGCTCACGCCGGAGCTGATCGTTCGGGGGTCGGTGGGTGGCTCGGTTCGGGCCGCCGGTGGGACGGTCACCATCCTGGGCGCGGTGGGAAAGGACCTGGTCGCCTCCTCGCTGCGGGTCGTGCTCGGCCCTGATTCGACGATCGGCGGAGAGGTCCTCTTGTGGTCGCGCCGGGTCGACAGTCGAGGCACGGTGGAGGCCGACTTCCGGGGATCTGCCAGTCGGATCGACCTGGCCGGATCGGTCGGGGGAAGGGTGGACGTGTCGGTCGGCCGGCTCAGGGTGGTCGACAACCTCACCGTCGACGGCGACCTGGCGTATCGGTCTCGCCAGGAGGCCGAAGGTCTGGGCCAAGCCGAGGTCACGGGGACCGTCGTGCAACGCACCGAGTTGCCGCCCAACATCCGATTGCGCGCCCTCGGGCTCCTGGGGCGGCTCCTTGCCATCGTCTTCGTGGCCATCGCCGCCGTGACGGTGGTCTGGTCATGGCCGGAGGAGACGCAGAGGGCGGCCCGGCGGGTGTGGTCGCCCCGCTCCTGGCTGCTGGGGGCGGCGCTCTTCATGAGCCCGGTCCTGGTGCTGGGTCTGGGCTGGCTGGTGCTGTGGCTGGCGCCTCCCGCAGCCGGACTGCCCCTGGTCCTGGTGCTCCTACCAGTGTTCTTGGCGACACTCGGGGCGATCGCCGTCGCTGCACTGGCGGCAGCCGTGCCTGTGGCCACCGCTTTCGGGTCGGCGCTTTTCCGTGCCCTCGGGCCTTACGGGGCGACCCTTGGAGGCTCCCTCATCCTGGGCGCGGCCTGGATGCTGCCGTGGGTAGGGCTGTTGGTGCCGATCGTGACCCTGCCCCTCGGACTCGGGGCCTGGCTGCGGTCGCGGGGTCAGCCGGTCGAGGCCAACGACTGATCGTCAGCGTCGACGGTGACTTCGAGCTCCTCGACCGTGGCGACTTCGATGGCAGGGGCCGAGATGGATCCCATGTCTTCGATGTGCACCATTCCACAGTCGCGGCACACCGTGCGAATGAGGCCGTAGTTGGCCGTCGTGGAGGTTGTCGGGTGTTCGCAGTCCCGGTTGCGGTTGCGGCCCAGCAAGTTGAACATCTCTGTCTCAGCTCCCTTGTGAATCGAGGTTCTAAGTCGTGAATCGGCCCTGGCCAGCCGCTTCTTGGGTGCCATCGCGCGGTGACCCGGAAGGACTAGTCATCTGCCGCAGCGGTCGATTCCGGCTTATCGTCGGGGGTAGATGAGCCCCTTGACCGACCGTCTCGACCGCCCGCTCCGGGACCTGAGGCTCTCGGTGACCGACCGCTGCAACTTCCGCTGCACCTATTGCATGCCCAAGGAAGTGTTCGGTCCCGGGCACGAGTTCCTGCCTCGCGATCAACTTCTCAGCTTCGAGGAGATGGTCGAGCTGGTCCGGCTCTTCGCCCGGCGCGGCGTGACCAAGGTTCGCATCACCGGCGGCGAGCCCCTGCTCCGGCGGGGAATCGAGGATTTGGTGGGCATGGTCGCGGGTGTGCCGGGCGTGGAGGACGTGACGCTGACGACCAACGGGTCACTCCTGGCACGGAAGGCGGCATCGCTGGCCGCCGCAGGGCTCGATCGGGTCACCGTGAGCCTCGACGCAGTCGACGATCCGACCTTCATGGCGATGAACGACGTGGGGTTCCCGGTATCGACGGTCCTCGAGGCGATCGAGGCGGCCGCCCGCGAGGGCTTGGGACCGGTCAAGGTCAACTGTGTCGTCAAACGAGGGGTCAACGAGCACGCGGTCCTCGAGATGGCACGGCTGTTCCGTGGCACGGGTCACATCGTGCGGTTCATCGAATTCATGGACGTCGGCAGCACCAACGGCTGGCGCCTCGACGACGTCGTGCCCGCCTCGGAGATCCTGGGCAAGATCGGCGCGGAGTTCCCGCTGGTGGAGGTCCCGCCCAACTACCCGGGTGAGGTGGCGACTCGCTTCCGGTATCAGGATGGCCAGGGTGAGGTCGGTGTCATCGCCTCGGTGACTCAGCCGTTCTGCGGAACCTGCACGCGGGCGCGCGTGTCGGCGGAGGGGATGTTGTACACGTGCCTGTTCGCGTCGACCGGAACAGACCTGCGTCATGCCCTGCGCTCCGGTGACGATGTAGGGGCGATCCTGGACCGGGTCTGGGCGGGTCGCGCCGACCGCTACTCGGAGATCCGCTCGGAGAACACGCGACGTCGCCGCATCCCCGTGGAGATGTCGTACATCGGCGGATAGCAGCTCTCCGATCAGCTCTGGGCAGGTGATTCCCCCATGCCGGCGCATGGAGGAAACACCCAGGGCTCACGGTCGGAACGCGACTCCCTTGGTCGCGCCGCTGACACCGATCTCGAACTCGTTGGTGGACGGGTCGATCCCGTGGACCTCGCCGTCGAACGGATTGGCCGCCCAGACAAGGCCGCGGGCGACGTCGATCTCGTAGAAGTCCTGGCCGCCGGTGCCAATGGCGATCCTGGCAACCACCTCGGTGACATCCTTGTCGACTCGGACCAGTTCGCCGGCGGCGGTGTCGGTGAGCCACACCGCATCGAAGGCGAGGGCGAGATCGGGGAATCCGTCGCCTTCGCTCACGTCGAGTTTGGCCGCGACCTCGTTGGTGACAGGATCGATGCGAACCAGGTCGAGCCCGCGGTCCCCGCTCCCGTCGACGTTGAGGAAGCCGCCCCCGACGGCGTACACCGACCCGTACCCGGCCGCCACTCGGGCCGGGTCCATGCCGGTGTCGATGAGAGTGGTCACTGTGGCGCTGGCGGGGTCGATCCTGGCGATCATGGCGGTGCTCTCTGCCGACCCGCCGACCGCCCACACCGCCCCTTCGCCGACGGCGACGTCCTCGAAGAAACCTCCGCTCTCGGGTGTCACGGTCGCCAGGACCTCACCGCTCGAGGGGTCGAGCTTGTTGATCACCGTGTTCAGGCCGACCTGGCCATTGAGGACCCAGATGGCTCCCTCGCCGACATCGACGTCTTCGATGTACTCGCCGGTCTCGACGTCCAGTTGCACCTCACCGGAGCCGGGGTCGACGCGCAACAGTCGACCCGAGCTGCACGACACCCAGACCGATCCGTCCAGGTACCAAGCCTCGAAGCAGTCGGTCAGGTCTCCCACCAGATCCTCGACGGTGTCATCCGCCGGGACGATGCGACTGAGCGATGAGCCGTTCGCTCCGAAGAGGGTCAACGCGTCAGGGTCGAAGTCCCCGCCCGTGGTGGTGCCAGGGCCGTCCGGCTCGCCGTCACCGTCGTCCGGACCGGCGCCGCCGCCACACGCGGCCAGAACAAGAGCGAAGACCGCGACCACCGACAACAGACGCAGCGAGGACTTGTGCATGCGCGGAGAATATGCCTCCGGGGGCTCTTAGGCGGCCGCCTTTCGGGCCCCCGAGGCCACCCGGTAGCCCGCCCAGATCAGGGCCGCCGCCAGGAAGAGCGAGATGGCGAACCAGCTCGCCTCCCCGAAGGCCAGGTTGGTGCCCCCGGCAGCAGCGGCGAAAGTGCCCGCCACGATGAGCAGGCTGCCCCAGACCACACGCGGGTTGCTCTTGCGAAATCGCACCACGCTGACCAGAGCCAGCACGATGAGGATCGTGGCCCCGAGCCCACCGCCGACCGCGGCGAACATCCGAGGGCCGAAGCCGCTGGCGAAGATGTCGTGGGGTATGCCGTGCTCCGGCAACGCGTTCTGAAACGGCGTGGTCGCCACCAGGGTGACCGAGATCGCCGAGAACGCTCCGAGGAGCACTGTCATGGTGTGCCCGGCCCGCTTGCCGACGACGAGGAACATCGACCCGAGGGCGAGGAACGGGATGTTGAGGACGGCGCCGAAGAGATAGAAGCTGCGGTACACGAACGGGCTCCAACTCCACGCCAGGGCGATCACCAGCATCCAGGTCGCCAGCGCGAACATGGTCATCCCCACGGCGTAGGCGACGATGTGCGGGCGAGGCTTCCGGGCGTAGTCGCGCCACAGGTCGAAGGTGAACAGGCTGGCGGCGAGTGCGGCCAGCAGGGCGATCAGTGTGTCCATCCCGGCCCGGAGCATATGACCCCCGCCGGAGGCTTCACACCGACGCGTTGTCGGTACACAATCAGGCTGTGAGGCCGGTCACCGTCCAGTTCCTGAAGAACCCGAACCATCTCCACTGGGGGTTCGAGGCGTACTGGCTGGGTGAGGACGAACACGGCATCTGGATCTGGCTGCCGCGGGGGGCAACCCGCTGGAAGGGCTCCGAGCAGCACTCGCCGACCCCAGCCGACGCCGTCTTCTGTGCCCCGCACGAGGGCTGGTGGCACCTGCACTACAACGGAACCGACACCAAGTTCTCCCATTTCGTCGACATCGCCACCACGCCGAACTGGGTCAGCCCCAATCGTTACGAGATGATCGACCTCGATCTCGACGTCGTGGTGACCCAGGACGGCTCGATCGCAATCGAGGACGAGGACGAGTTCGAAGAGCACCAGATCAAGTACTCCTACTCGCACGACATGGTGGCCCGAGCCCTGGCGGAGACCCGGTTCATCGTCACCGCTTTCGAGCAACACGCCGAACCGTTCTTCGAGGTGGCAGCGGAGTGGCTGCGGAGGGGCAGGGCCGCCCGGGAGGCGGAGAGCTAACCGACCAGAAGCGGGATCTCGACCTCGGCCCGGCTCAACCCGCCGTGGTAGCTGACCAGACGCTTGTCGAAACCGCTCGGTATCACGGCCAGGTCGTCGGGCGGCAGCAAGACACGCTCGCCGAGTCTCTCCAAGGCGGCACGCCCGGGGTTCGGCCCGATCAGCTCCCTCGGGTCGACGAGGACCCCACCCGTGGCGGCGGCGAGGGCTTCCATCTGGGCCAGGTCGCCCCAGAGCTGCACGCCGCGGGGATCACCGGCGAATCGGAGGCCCGGGTACTCGGCACGGTCGACAATCCGCTTCGTGCTCTCGTCGAAGGAAGCCAGCCCGTGGTCGGCGGTTCCGATGAGGGCCGCTCCGGGAGGCAGGCGGTTGGCGATCCGCTCCCACAGCGAGACCGCCTCCCGCATGGCGTCGGCGAACTCGGGGGAGGCGACCCCCGCGACGTGGCCGGCAACGTCGACCGACGGAAAGTAGGTGAAGACCAGGCGCCGGGGCTCGGCCGCGAGCGAAACGGTGGCCTCGGCCATGTCGGCCAGATCCCAGGCCCCTTCGAAGCGCGCACCGCGGTACAACAGGCGTGAGAGGGGCGTGGCCCGGAACCCGTCGAACTGAACTGTCACCGGCTCGGCCCCACGCGCCCGGAGCCTCTCCCAGAGGTTCGGCCGGGGGAGCATCGCCGCGTAGTCGTGGGCGACCGATGCCCCGGTGATGTCGACCCATTTCAGTGTGTTGACCACCTTTTGATGGTCTTCCATCCACATCAGGTGCCCGACCATCCCGTGCCGGGAGGGCGGCAGGGCCGTGGCGACGGTGGACAGCGAGACGCTGGTCGTGGTCGGGAACGGAGCCTCGAGCGTCGCGACGCGATCGGAGGCGAGCCGCGCCGCCTCCGGATGGCCCAGTTGTGCGACACCCAGGCCGTCGAAGAGCACCAGCACGTAGGTGTCGGCCTCGGGGATCAGGTCGGCATCGGCGAGCCCCGTGGTCGGCGAGGAGCCGATCAGGCGCGTCTCGATCTCGGCGACGAGGTTGACCAGCCCCAGGCCGTCGTGGGAGGGTGAAGCGGGCACCCCGGCAGGCTAGATCAGGCTGACTTCGACCCCGGAGAGGGTCTGCGTATACTCGCCCGCGGTCCACCAAAAGGCCACCACAACGGCATGAGCGAGTACTTCGAGAGCTATCTGACAGTCGGCGCGTTCATCGCGCTGGGCGTGGTGCTCGTGCTGATCATGCTGGGGGTCGCCACCGTCCTGCGCCCCTCGAAGCCGACGGCGGCGAAGGAGGAGACCTACGAGTGCGGGGTCGATCCGGTGGGAACGGGCTGGAGCCAGACCTTCATCCGCTACTACGTGTTCGGCCTCCTGTTCCTCGTCTTCGACGTCGAAGCCGTCTTCATCTTCCCGTGGGCGATAGGCGCCGAGCGCCTCGGCATGTTCGGGCTGGTGGCGATCATCGTCTTCACCCTCACCCTGGTCGAGGGCCTGGCCTACGCCGTCAAGAAAGGTGTGCTGCGATGGGAGTGATCCAGAAGTTCGGCGCCCCGAAGCCGGTGTCGTGGCTCCTCAACTGGTCCCGCAAGTACTCGCTCTGGCTGTTCCAGTTCGGCCTGGCGTGCTGCGCCATCGAGCTCATGGCGGCTTCCAGCCCCAGGTACGACTTCATGCGGTTCGGCATCATCCCGCTTCCCGCATCGCCCCGGCAGTCCGACCTCATGGTCGTGGCGGGGACCGTGACCGACAAGATGGCCCCCGCCGTCCGGCGCCTCTACGACCAGATGCCGGAGCCGAAGTACGTGATCTCCATGGGCTCGTGCGCCAACTGTGGCGGCCCCTACTGGGACTCCTACTCGGTCACCAAGGGCGTCGACCAGTTGATTCCCGTCGACGTCTACGTCCCGGGCTGCCCGCCCCGCCCCGAGGCCCTGCTCGAAGGGATCCTGCTGCTGCAGAAGATCATCACGGAAGAGAACGTCCAGGAGAAGTGGAACCGGCGTGACCTCGAACCAGTCTGACACCGGCGCCGACGCCCCCAGCGGCGTCGAGACCGTGGTCCACCCGCTCCAGGAGTACGCCGACGGCGTTGCCGCGGCCGTGGGCGGCACGGCCGAGATCGTGTTCGACACGATCAAGGTGAAGGTGCCGGCCGATCGGTGGGTGGACGTTCACGTGACGGCGCGGGATGACCTCGACCTGGTGTTCTTCTCGTGGCTGTCCGCGATCGAGTGGGCGAACGAGGTGGCGGGTGGATACCCGCTTTCCGAGGAGGTCGAGGAGAGGATCGAACTGCTCACCACGGTCGGCGACCTCACGGAGGGGCGCCGGATCACCTTCTCCACCGACCTGCCCACGGAGTCGCCCTCGATCCCGAGCCTGGTCGAGGTCTATGCCGGAGCCAACTGGCACGAGCGCGAGGCGCACGAGATGTTCGGCATCCACTTCGCCGGCCATCCCAACCTGACCCACCTGTACCTGCCCGAGGGCTTCGCAGGCAACCCGTTGCGCAAGAGCTTCCCGCTCCTCAGCCGGGAGGTGAAGCCGTGGCCGGGCACCGTCGACGTCGAGGCGATGCCGGGCCAGGGCCGGGAAGACTCCGACGAGCCCACCACCGAGAATCCGGAGAGCTGATGACGGTTGACTCGGACACCATCAGGCACCTCAGCGAGGTCTCGGTATCGGTCGAGCTGCAGACCGAGGACATGACCCTCAACATCGGGCCCCAGCACCCGTCCACCCACGGTGTGCTTCGGCTCGTCGCCCGCGTCGACGGCGAGAGGGCCTTCGACGTGCAGCCGGTCATCGGTTACATGCACCGCGGCTACGAGAAGCTGTCCGAGGTGCGGACCTACCCGCAGATCACCACGATCATCAATCGCATCGACTGGGTCTCGGGCTACGCCAACGAGATCCCCTTCATTGTGGCCTGCGAGAAGCTCATGGAGCTCGAAGTCCCCGGCCGGGCCCAGTACATCCGGATGATCCTCACGGAGATGGCCCGGATCTGCTCGCACCTCGTCTTCATGGCCTCGTACCCGCTCGAGCTCGGGGCCGCATCACCACTGTTCTTCGCCCTGCGCGAGAGGGAGCGGGTCCTCGACCTGTTGGAGAGCGTCACCGGTGGCCGGTTCCACCCCAACTTCAACCGCATCGGCGGGGTGAAGCCGGCGTACGGGTCGGGCTCGATGACCCGCAAGTGGGTCCAGGACCTTCCGGCGCAGTTCTATCGGGACACCCGGGACGCGATGGATCGCGTCCTCCAGGTGTGCGAAGAGCTCGACGCCCTCGTCGCCGGCAACGAGATCATCCTCGTCCGCACCAAGGGCATCGGGATCATCCCGCCCGAGGTCGGAGCGGCGTTCGGCGTCTCGGGGCCGAACCTTCGGGCGTCCGGCGTGGCGTTCGACCTGCGCAAGACCGAGGACTACCTGCCGTACGGCGACCTGGAGTGGGACGTGGTCACCGCCGAGAACGGCGACTGCTACGACCGGTGGTGGGTCCGGATGCAGGAGATCCGCCAGTCGGCCCGCATCATCCAGCAGGCCATCGACAACGTGCCCTCCGGCCCCATCCAGGCCAAGGTGCCGAAGGTGATCAAGGTGCCTAAGGGCGAGACCTACGTCCGCGCCGAGAACCCGAAGGGTGAGATGGGCTACTACCTGGTGTCGGACGGCTCTAACGGCCCGTACCGGCTGAAGATCAGGTCCGCCAGCTTCTCCAACCTCTCCATCCTGCCGTGGATCCTGGAAGGCGCCATGGTCCCCGACATCATCGCCATCATGGGCTCGCTCGACTTCGTTCTTGGAGACGTGGACCGATGACCTGGCCGCTTCGCTCGCAACCCGGATTCGTCCCCCATCGTCAGATGGGGGAAGGGACCCGCTTGCGGGTAGGGGGTCGGTTCCGTCGCGCAAGGCCGTCGTGGGAAGGAACTCACCCCCTCCCCCTCACTGCGTTCGGGTACTCCCCCACAAGTGGGGGAG
>CAYLYQ010000008.1:0-56728 GCA_964388105.1 uncultured Acidimicrobiaceae bacterium | reverse complement strand
GAGCCCGTCCTCATCACCGACGACGCCACCGATGTGCCGCTCGACGAGTTCCGGCCGTCCATTGCCGTGAGCCCGGAGGGTCTGATCGGCATCTCCTGGACCTCATTGGACATGGACGTCTTCGCCGCCGCCTCCGAGGACGGCAGCGCGTCGTTCTCCGACCCCATCCGCCTAAACCTCGAGCCTCGGGGGATGCAAGTGCTCCCGGTGATCGCATACGACGGGGAGACCCTGCACGCCGTCTGGATCGACCCGAGGGACGCTCCCGAGAACGCCGAAGAGCCCGCCGAGCTGTACATGGGCACTCTGTCCGGCGACCAGCACCTGGAGACGAACCTCACCGAGAGCCAGACTCCAACCGTGTGCGGCTGCTGCCGGTCCCACATCCAGATCCGGAATGGTCAGGTCACCGTCACCTTCCGGAACACGACCGACGACGGTTATCGAGACCCGTATCAGATCAATCCCGGCACCGACCCGGTCGCAGTGTCACCACCGGTCTGGGAGATCAACGCCTGCCCGGTCGCCGGCCCGGTGGCAATCGGCGACGAAGTGGTCTGGTTCGACGGGTCCACCGGCCAGGCACGAATACTCGCCTCGAACGGCCCCGATTCGGCCCCGGACACACTCCTCGAGTCAGGCGACGGATACCGGATCACCGCGGGGCCCCGCCTGGTCACCGGCGACCAGGCGCTGGTCCTGGTACCCGGCACGCCTTCGACTCGCATCCTTCGTTGGGACGGATCCAGTTGGCACACAGAGTCCCTCGAACTGCCGGCGTGGGCCACGACCGCGGCCGTGTCGGAGGGACGACTGATCGTCGTCGGCCAGGAGGCCGGGTCTTTGGACTTCGAGATCCACGACGCCCCCTGAACTGGACCGCCCGAAGTCTCGAAGGGTTGGTCTGAGCTTCGGGACTTTTGGCCCTATTTGGCACGCGTTCTGCCCGATTTGCTACGAATTCAATGGGCCCCGAGCAGATCCAGCCAGCGGATCGAGTGGCAGAAGCGTCGGGAATCACGCGTCGTCGGTTCATCAAACTGGCGGGAGGGGCCGGGCTGGCAGCGCTCAGTGGCATCCTCGACCTGGAGCTCTTCGCCCTCGAAGCATTCCCCGGAGTCGATAACCCTCTCTTGACCTATCCGAACCGCGGATGGGAAGACATCTATCGCGACCAGTACGCGTACGACGGGAGCTTCAGCGTGATCTGCGCTCCCAACGACACCCACATGTGCCGGCTCCGCGCCTTCACCCGCAACGGCGTCGTCATCCGCCTCGAGCAGAACTACGACGGTGGAAACTACCGGGACCCTCAGGGCAATTCCTCGACTGCCCACTGGAACCCGAGAGGATGCCTGAAGGGGTACACCCTCCACCGCAGGGTCTACGGGCCATACCGGCTTCGGGGCCCGATGGTGCGACGGGGATGGAAACAATGGGCCGACGACGGTTTCCCCCCCTTGTCAGACGATCCCGCGTTGCGGACTCGCTATCGCTTCGACGACCGGGGGAACGACACCTTCCTCCGCCTCACCTGGGACGAGGTCGACGACTACGTCGCCAGAGGCCTCCGGGCGATTGCCGATACCTATTCGGGTGAGGAAGGCCGCCGGCGCCTGCTCGACCGGGACGGCTACGAGCCGGAGATGCTCGAGTTCTGGGAGGAGTCAGGTGTGCGAACGATGAAGTTCGGCTCCTCGCTCCCCGTCCACGGAGTGGCAGGGAAGTTCGGACTGTTCCGCTTCGCCAACATGCTCGCCCTTCTCGATGCTGCGGTTCGGGGCGTGGGCCCCGAGGAGGCAGTTGGGGCGCGGGACTGGTCTGAATACACCTGGCGCGGGGACCAAGCGCCCGGGTTTCCCTTCGTCACCGGCCTCCAGACCTCCGAAGTCGACTTCAACGACCTGCGCTACAGCCGGCTGCTCATCCAGGTGGGAAAGAACCTCGTCGAGAACAAGATGCCGGAGAGCCACTGGTTCCACGAGATCATGGAACGGGGCGGCAAGATCGTCTCGATCGTCCCCGAGTACGGGCCGCAGTCGACCAAGTCGGACTACTGGATCCCGGTCAGGGCGGGCCTGTCGGACACGGCGATCTTCCTGTACCTCGCCAAAGAGCTCATCGAGAGCGGCGGATACGACGTCGACTTCGTCAAGCGGTTCACCGACCTCCCGCTCCTGATCAGGCTGGACACCCTGACCCGCCTGCGCGCCGACGACGTCTTCGCCGGGCATCAGCCGATGCTCGATCCCGGAGCCCCCAGCTTCGCCCTCCACGGCATGACACCGGAGCAGTACGAGGTCATCGGCGACCGGGTGGTCTGGGACGCGAGCGGCCGGGTGCGCCCCATCCACCGCGAGCACGTGGGGGACCGCCTGCTCGAGGCGGGCATCGACCCGGTCGTGGACTGGCGGGGCACAGTCACGCTGGCTGACGGCACGGAAGTGGAGGCGGCCACGGCCCTGAACCTCTACCGCGACCACCTGGCCGACTACGACCTGGACACGGTGGCCGACATCACCGGCTCACCACCGGACCTGCTCCGCCAGCTCCTCGAGGACGTGGCCACGATCCGGCCCATGTCGATCCAGGTGGGCGAGGGCGTCAACCACTACTTCCACGCCACCCTCCACAACCGGGCCACCTATCTGGTCTCGATGCTCACGGGCCAGATCGGGATCCCGGGCGCCGGGGTGAGCACCTGGGCCGGCAACTACAAGGGGGGCATCTTCCACGCCGCCCCGTGGTTCGGCCCGGGCGTCGGCGGCTACGTCAACGAGAACCCCTTCCGGCCGCTGATGGGTGAGAACGACACTTACGACTTCGCCGACACCCACCACTACCTCCACGGTGAGGAGACCTCGTACTGGGGATATGGCGACCGGCCGCTGGTGGTGGACACCCCTTCCGAGGGACGGAAGGTGTTCACCGGCCGCAGCCACATGCCCACCCCCACCAAGCTGCTCTGGTACAACAACGCCAACCTGATCAACCAGGCCAAATGGGCCTACCACCTGATCAAACACACCAACCCGAAGGTCGACATGATCGTCGACCAGCAGATCGAGTGGACCGGGTCGGCCGAGTTCGCGGACGTCATCCTCCCCGCCAACAGCTGGCTCGAGTTCGAGACCCTGGAGATGGGCGGGTCGTGCTCGAATCCGTTCCTCCAGCTCTGGAAGGGCGGGATCGAGCCCATCCACGACAGCCGCGACGACATCGCCATCTTCGCCGGAGTGGCGAGAGCGCTGACCGGCCTCACCGGTGAGCGCCGATTCGCAGACTTCTTCCAGTTCGCCAGCGAGGGGCGGCCGGAGGTGTACCTCGACCGGGTCCTCAAGGCGTCCTTCACCACGGAGGGTTACACCGTCGAGGACATCATGGGTGGGCGCTACGGCGAGCCCGGCGGGGCTCTGATGCAGTACCGCACGTACCCCCGCATCCCGTTCTGGGAGCAGATAGAGGACAGCCTCCCCTTCTACACCGACACCGGCCGCCTCAACGCCTACTGCGATCTCCCCGAGGCGATCGACTTCGGCGAGAACCTGATCGTGCACCGCGAGGCTGTGGAGGCGACTCCCTACGCCCCCAACGTCATCGTCTCCACGAGCCCCTGGATCCGCCCCAACGACTACGGGATCGACATCGACGACATGGACGCCGACCGGCGCCAGGTGCGCAACATCAAGATGCCCTGGTCGGAGGTGCGCCGCACCACGAACCCGCTGTTCGATCAGGGATACCGCTATCTGTGCCTCACGCCCAAGTCGCGCCACTCGGTGCACTCCTCGTGGGCGGTGACCGATTGGCACTGGATCTGGAACTCCAACTTCGGCGACCCCCAGCGCACCGAGAAGCGGATGCCGGGGGTGGGCGACGCTCAGCTCCACCTCAATCCCGTCGACGCCCGCGGCCTCGGCCTCGAGAACGGTGACTGGGTTTGGATCGACGCCAATCCCGCCGACCGGCCGTACGTCGGGGCCAGCGAGGATGACCCCTTCTACGAGGCGGCCCGACTCATGGCCCGGGTCAGCTACAACCCCAGCTACCCGCCGGGCGTCACCATGATCAAACACGCCTTCTACATGGCCACTCCGCGCACCATCGCCGCGGCGAAGCAAAGGCCCGACGGCCGGGCGCTGGCCGACACCGGGTACCAGTCGAGCTTCCGACACGGCAGCCAGCAGTCGCTGACCCGGGGATGGGCGCCGCCGTTGCACCAGACCGACTCGCTGTTCCACAAGCGTGCGGCGGGAATGGGGTTCGTCTTCGGGTTCGACGTCGACAACCACGCCATCAACACGGTCCCCAAGGAGACCGTCGTCCGCATCACCAAAGCCGAGGCCGGGGGCCTGGGAGGGAACGGCGTGTGGTCCGGTGCCACCACGGGCAGGAGCCCCGGGGGCGAAGACCGATTCATGCAGAACTACCTCGCCGGCCAGATAGTCACCATCAAGGGGGCCCGCAGATGAAGCACCTCGAGTCCGGCGATCCCTACGAACTCGTCGGGGTCCCCCGTGCACGACATGTCGACGAAGAGACCGACCGGGAGACGGCCCGCTGCCTCATCGAGGAGTACGCACTCAACGGCTTCGCCGCCAGCGAGATCCTCGAGTTGTTCATCTCGCCGGCCTTCGGAATGCCCAACAAGATCTACCGCCGCAGGGGCGTGGACTTCGTCCAGGAGCTGATCACGGGCGTCTTCGGAGTCAGGCCATGACGACGGCATACAACTGGCAACTCGGACGGGACATGGAGTACCGGTTCGAGGGCGGTGGCGCCAAACGACAGTTCGCCGCGGTGTTCAACATCAACCGGTGCATCGCCTGCCAGACCTGCACGATGGCCTGCCGCTCCACCTGGACCTTCTCGCCGGGTCAGGAGCTGATGTGGTGGAACAACGTCGAGACCAAACCGTACGGCGGCTACCCCCGGCACTGGGACGTGAAGACCCTGGAGCTCCTGGAACAGGCCAACCCGGGCGGGCAGGTGTGGGACGATTCCGACCTGTCGACGGATGCTCCATACGGCCGGTTCGAGGGGAAGACGATCTTCGAGGCCGCCGCGCCCGAGGAACGGGCGGTCGGCTACCTACCCACCGACGACGAGTGGAAGGGGCCCAACCGCTTCGAAGACCACGGCACTGGTTGGTCCGCGAAAGGGACGAGCCTTCCCGAGCATGAGGGCTGGTTCTTCTATCTGGCCCGCATCTGCAACCACTGCACCTATCCCGCGTGTCTCGCAGCCTGCCCCCGCAACGCCATCTACAAGCGGCCCGAGGACGGGATCGTCCTCATCGACCAGGAGCGGTGCCGCGGTTATCGCAAGTGTGTCGAGGCATGCCCGTACAAGAAGTCCATGTACCGGCCCACGACCGGGACTTCGGAGAAGTGCATCGGTTGCTACCCGAGAGTGGAAGGAACCGACCCCCTCACCGACGGGCACCCCATGGAAACGAGATGCATGACCGCATGCGTCGGGAAGATCCGGATGCAAGGGCTGGTCTCCGTCGAGGCCGACGGCACTTGGACGAGGGATCCCAACCACCCCCTGTACTACCTGGTCCACGAGGAGAAGGTGGCGCTCCCGCTATATCCGCAGTTCGGCACCCAACCCAACATCTACTACATCCCGCCCCGATGGGTTCCCCGTGACTACCTCCGCCAGATGTTCGGCCCTGGCGTCGACCACGCCATCGAGCGATACACCCGGCCGTCTCGAACCCTTCTGGCCGTCCTCCAGCTCTTCCGGGCCTCCCAGCAGATCATCTTCTCCTTCGACATCGAGGAAGGCGAGAGGGTCGGGGAGGTCCAGGTCGGCGGGGAGGGCTACGAGATCTTCAACGACACGGCCATCGGGTTCGACGCCGACGGACATGAGATCGTCCGGATTCGTGTGGAGGAGCCCCTCCACACCCGACCCCTGAAGTTGAACTCGATATGACCAGCGCCACCCTGATCCACGAAGAGACCGTCGAAGCGGCAGGGCGTGCGACGGTGTACGCGCTTTTGGCCACCGGCTTCGCCCTGCCCACGCCGGCGACGCTGGCCCTGCTCGCAAGGACCCTGATCCCGGGAGCCCTGGGACTGGAGCTCCCGAGCCGCCTGTCCGCTCTGGTGAGAGATCTCGCAGCCCAAGTTCCCACCGACCCGTACCGGGCTCGAGAAGACCACATGGCCCTCTTCCCCCCGATCACCTCTCAGGACGCACCGGGCAACGAGACCGCTTACCGCGGGGACGGCATCTTCCAGCAAACGACGATCCTCGCCGACATCGCCGGCTTCTATCGCGCCCACGGGCTCCGTGCCGGTGGAAGCGCCAGGGAGCAACTCGATCACATCACCGTCGAGCTCGAGTTCATGGCGGTTCTCGCCCGCAAGCAGGTCCTCGCCCTGGAGGATGGCCGCATCGACGACAGCGACATCTGTCGGGAAACGGCTTCCCTCTTCCTGAGCGATCACCTCGGATGCTGGGCTCCAGCTTTCGGGCGGCGGGCCGCCGCGGTCACGGCGAGCCCCTGGTATCGCCATCTCGGGCTCCTTCTGGCGGAGTGGGTCGAGGCCGACGCTTCAGCATCAGGTGTGGTGCCCGTCGAGGTGGTCGATGAGCCCCTTCCCCAGGAGCCCCCGGATGATGGCCTCTGTGGCCCTTGCCCCGCCCCGGGCGAACAGGTCATCGGATGAGATCCGTCCTCGCCAAAGGCGCTGTGATCCTGGTCCTGGCGCTGGTGGCCGGCATCCTGCGCATCGGCGACGCCAACCCGGCCATGGCCCAGACCCAGAGGATCGGCGCGTGGCGCGTCACCGAGGCACCCGGGTTGGACGGTTCGGCACCCGAGTGGCAGTCGATCCTCCCGGTGGTGCTGCCCACGACGAACCAGCAGGTGACCCCGCCGATGGGAGGCGGAGCGGTCGGGAGCGTGGCGGTCCGGGCTGTCCATTGGGACGAGAACCTGTACGTGATGTTGGAGTGGGTGGATCCGACGCCGAACCGGCTTTCCGACCGGTACGAGGCGTTCACGGACTCCGCTGCCATCCAGTTCCCGGCAGAGGCGGGAAGTGCGGTCCCATTCATCTGCATGGGGCAAGCCGATCAGGCGGTCAACATCTGGCATTGGCGGGGGGATCAGCAGGAAGAGGCACCCGCCTTGGGATCCGACGGCTACGTCGACCTCTACCCGGAGACCGACGACCTCTACTTCCCGGCCCGGGCTGCGGGCAACCCGCTCTCCCAGCAGGCACGGTCCCCGGTGCACAACCTCGTCGCAGGCGGCTTCGGGACCCTGGACGCGGTCGACTTCGGGACGCTCCAAGGCAATGGGGTGTACTCGGGCAACCGCTGGATGGTGGTCTACACGAGACCCTTCCAGCCCGCGGGAGAACTGCAACCGGCCTTCGCGGCAGATCAGCCCATCGATGTCGCCTTCGCGATGTGGGACGGCAACAAGAGAGAACGCGACGGCATCAAGTCACTGTCCGCCTTCACCCAGCTCAGGATCACCAACGAAGGACCCCCGCGCCGTGCGGTACCCGCCACTGACGACTGGCCCGCGTACACGCCGTCGAACCCGGCGTCCTGGTTCGGTCTCGGCTTCGTCCTCCTCATCGTGGCCCTGTTCGTGGTGGTGTGGCGCCAGGTTGGTCGTCGCGGGAGGGAAGATGCCGCGCGAACCTGAGTCGAAGTTCCTGCCTCTGGTGCTGGCGGCCGCAGTCCTCGTCGAGTTCGTGTTGCTGCGCACAGCTACGCGCACCCTCGTCCACATCCCCGGCCTGGGCAGCTACGAGACACCCATCCGGGCGGTGGCCGAGGTGGGAAGGTACAGCTACTACCTGGCGGCCGTGCTGCTCGTGGCGACACTGTGCATGCTGGCGCACCGCAGCCTTCGCCGTCGCGACGCCCGCGGCTGGCTGAGCGGTGGCGGGACCCTGTTGTTCCTGGTGCTCGCGGGGGCCGGCAGGCTGGGTCTCCTCAGCCAGGAGACGGTGGGTTGGTCGTCGATCGCGATCATCGTGATCATCACCGCAACCGTGTGGCGCGGGCTCCAGACGCTGCCACTGGGACTGTTCGTCGTCGGAACGGTGATGGCCGGTGTCGCGGTCTTGGGGCAGGGCTCTGGCGGCGGTCTCAGCGGGCGCCAGGTCGATCTCTTCATCCTGGCAGCTGAGATCGCGCTGATCGTCGCTGGAGTGACCAGCCCGCTCCTGCTTCGATCCGCCCCCCGGTCCGGCGCCATCGTCGCCGGCGGAATCGTGGCGGTCCTCGTCGGCGGCGCCATGGTCGGCGCCGGGTCGACACTATCGGTCCTGATGCTGTGGAACCTGGGCGTCCCCGGCTGGCTGCCCGGCCTCGGGTATGCCCTAGCCGCGGGGGCGTTGGCAATCACGTTCACCTCCGCCCTCGCCGACCGTCAGGGACTCGCTGCCGCCGGTGTGCTGCTCCTCGTTGCTGGTGGAATCGGGCTCATGAGCACCTATCAGACCGCGCTGGTGCTGGCCGGGATCCTCATCATCGACTGGTCCCCGCTGGAGACGAAGGCCGCCGCGGTCGCATCGGTCCCGGCGGACTCAGCCGGGCAACCCACGGCCGTCACGGCCGCGATGCGATGAGGATCGGGCGCCGGGAGTGAGAACCGCGTAGGAGTCTCTCGTTTTGGCGAGCTGGTAGGGCTCTTCGGGCCTAGACCGAGTGGCCCCGACCGCGATGCCAACGCTCCCACAGCACCAACATCGAAGGCAGCACTCCGATGGCCGCGATCAGCGCCAACCCGATGGCGAAGGTGGTCACCTGACCCATCTGTTTGAAGGGGGTCAACGAAGACGTCACCAGTATCCCGAAGCCGGCCATGGTCGTGAACGCCGACCCGGCGAGAGCACCACCCGTGTGAGTCGTGGTTGAGCGGATGGCCTCCTCGATGTCGTCGTATTCGAGGCGGTCTTCCTCGAACCGACGGGCGATATGGATGGTGAAGGGCACCCCGATCCCGATGGCCAAGGCGGCCAGCGTGGCCGTCACGGGCCCGAACGGGATCCCGGCCGCATACATCAGACCGTAGGTCCACAGCACGACGAGCACCACCGGCAGCATCGTCAACACGCCGAGGAAGGGCCGTCGATTCCTCACCCAGAAGAAGACCATCAACACCGCCGTGGCGGCGGCCAGGGTGATGATGAGCGATGAGCTCTGGGACGCGGTCAGGGCGTTGACCACCACGTCGGAGATGATGTTCTGGCTGGTGGCGATGGATGAGGCGCCTGCACTCTCCAACGGAGCCAGGACTGCCTCGAGGTCTTGGCGCAGTTGGGCCACCTCGCCCTCGCCGGCGGTGGTCCTGACATCGAACAGCACGGCGTCGACCCGATCCCCATCTCTGTGCTGCACCGCAGCCAGCTGTCCAGGGGCCACGGATTCGATGGCGTCGAACAGCGGAGTCACATCGGCTCCGGCCGGGGCCTTGAGATCCGGGCCGATCCCCAGTTCCTCCATGGCCCCGAGGATCCTCGGATCGACCGAGTCAGGGCCCCCGATGAACATCTGCTGCAGCACCGAGATCGGCGAGGTCACGTTGGCAACGGGACCGGCATCGGTCGGGAAGGTCGACACCGACTCGACCGTGGCAAGAGCAGCAGTGGCGTCGATCATGAGGTTGTGGAACTCCGCCGAGGCCAGGCTGGCTCCGTCCGGGGCCTCGATGAGGATCTGGGTCTGCTCACCGAACCCTCCACCGAACTCGGTGGAGAGGATGTCGAGCGTGGCCAGGCCCGGGGCGTCCTCGGGCAGGAAGTCCGTGAAGCTGAACCGGGTCTCGAGTTGGGTGAAGCCGTACAAGCCGAGGGCACCGAACCCGAGGGCGAGGGTGAGGGCGATCACCGGGAATCGCTCGGCGACCACAGCCGTCTTGCCCACCAGCTGGGGAAGAAGCCGGTCTTGTTGCTGCCCGAAGGCCTCGGTGGGCAGCCCTCCGTCTCGCTCAGCCCTCCGATCGAGGAGAAGCCGCACCGAGGGGACGAAGAGCATCATGAGCAGGAAGGAATAGAGGATCCCGACCGCGGCCAGGATGCCGAAGTCCGCCAGGGCGGGCACCGGGCTGGTGACGTTGGTGAGAAAGCCGAGGGCGGTGGTGAGTGTGGCCAGCACCAGGGCCACTCCCGAGGTCCCGATCGACATGCCCATCCCGTCGTCTGCCGTCAGCCCCTCCCCCACCTCTTCGCGATACCGGCTGATCAGGTGGATCCCGTAGTCGACCCCGAGACCGATCATCAGGATCGGAACGATCTGGGTCGGGGCCGAAAAGGCGGCGATGAGCCCGGCGCGCTCCAACAGAACCCCGGTGCCCTGCATGAGCCCGATCGCCATGAAGATGGTGAGCATCGTCAGAGCGGTGTCGGCAATCGTGCGGCGGATGCTCCTGCCGACGCTGTAGCCCCCCCTCGGCTTGGTCCAATAGACGAACAGCAGGATGCCCACGATGATGAGGCCGGCGAAGGCGAACAGCCGGCCGATCTCTTCTGTGAAGGAGTCGACTTCACCGAACAGCAGGTTGAAGCTGAACGGCCGGATCTCGAGGTCGGTATCGATTGCCTCCAGAGCGTCTGCGATCTGTGCCTCCAGCTCGATCTGGGCGTCCATAGCCTCGGTGGGGCTGGCGTCGCTGTCCGACTTGAAGAAGGCGATGATCAAGGCGGCTGGGGCCTGCGCCGAGGCAGCGTCGCCCTCCTGAGCAAGCAGGGAAGTGACAAAGCCGGCTTGTTCCGAAGGCATCTGAGACAACGCGCCGGAGTACATCTGGTCGACGGCGGCGTCATCGAGCTGATCGAGCGGGATGCCCTGGGCCTCAGCGGCCTGGACGACCGGGCCGAGGAAGGAGACCACTCCGGGGCGGACGGGGGTGTCGGCGAGCGCCGGACCGGCGGTGGCGCGGATCGCCTCCTCGACCGCCCGCGCAGCTCTCAGTCCCTCCGCTGAGATCACGTCGCCTCCGGGCTGGCGGATCACCACCTGGAGCACCGCCTCCTGCTCGGTTCCGAAAAGCTCGGTGGCCCGCTCGAGCGCCTTGATCTCGGGGTTGTCGGGAGCAAACCCTTCGTTGCCGGTGGAGACCACCATGTCGGCGGACAACGGGGCGATGGCGGCGGTGATCGCGACAAACGCAATGACCACAACCCAGGGAAAGCGGCGCACAGCGGCCGCGAACAACGAGACGATACGGGTCACCAAGGGCTCCTGAGAAAGAGAAAAGCGGGGGTAACGCGCTGATTCTATTGGGCTATCCGAGAGAGGCGAAGTCCTCGGCGGCAGCCAGGCACACGGGCCAGAGGTAGCCGGAGCTTCAGCCCTTCAGGGCGCCACCGACCCAATCGGCCCATCGACGAGTCAGGTCATCGACCGCGGGCCGATCGGTTCCGGCCGCTCTCAGCGTCGGACCGACCGTGAGTCTGATCCGGCCTCGCCGGAGGCGGTTGTCCACCCCCAGGACATCTTCACTGCCGGCGATGGCGACCGGCACCAGCGGAGCACCTGACCTGGCGGCCAGCCACGCGGCTCCGGGTCGAGCCTTCTCCGGCTCGAAAGTCCAGTGGCGGGTGCCCTCGGGAAACACCCCCACGGCCCCTCCGGAGGTCAAGTGTCGGAGCGCTTGGCGGACCGTGCCCACCGGAACGACGCCCCGCCGGACGGGGATGGTCTCGAAGGCCTCCAGTCCCCAGTCGACCAGCCTGTAGTTGCCGTAGAGGTCATGGAGCCCGATGAAACTCACCCTCCGGCGCCATGCCGCCCCGATCAGGAACGGGTCGAGGAACGAGTAGTGGTTCGCCGCGATGACGAACGGCGGCGGGGGAAACCCGGGACCGGCGTCGATCTCCAGTCGCCACGCGACCGCGCCGACCGATCTGACCAGCCGGGGCACCACCGCCCAGACGAACCTGGTCGCCGGGCGCGGAGGCGGCAACTCCACCTCTATCCGATCTCGAGCTCGACTGCGGGCACGCCGAGGAGGCGCTTCGCCTCTCGCACCGCCGTGCTGAAAGCACCGTCGAGATAGCCGACACGAGCCGAGCCGGTGGCTTCGCCGGCGAACAGCAACCTGCCTCCCACGGGCTGACCGAGCAGGTCGAGATCTGCCCGTCTGGAGCCCGGCGGGACGAAGGTGTAGGCCCCGCGGGAGAAGGGGTCCCTTGCCCATCCGGATCGGGCGACCTCGACCGGGTCGGGGACCGGGCCCCACCCGGCGCGCAGGTGGTCCATCAGGTGGCCGACCACCTCCTCGTCGGAGCCATCGACGAGGAGGCCGGCCGAGCTGCCGAACGCGGTCGCCACCACCACCGGCCTGCCGGTGAAGCGCTCCATGGCCATCACCACGCGGAACTCGTCGGCTCCGAGCGGGTAGAGATGTGGCTGGCCGACCCCCACCGGCTCGTCGAAGGCGAGGACGACCTTCTCGAATCGACCGAATCCGAGACGAGCGATGACGGACTCCTTCTCCGTTCCCAGGCCAGGCTCGAACCGGATCGTCCCTGCCTGCAGCACTCCGAGCGGAACGGTCACCAGGGCGTGGCTGCCTCGTTCGATGGTCCCGTCAGCCAGCGTCACTTCGACACCGTGGGCACCGTGGGTTATGGCGGTCACCACGGCACCGGTGCGAACCTCGGTGCCTGCCGCCAGCGCCGCCAGGACCGCGGCATAGCCCCCGACCGGGAAGTCGCCCAGAGACGATCCCCCGTACTCGAGGGTCGAGGGTGGGAAGCCACCGATCGCCATCTCTGCCATGGCGGCCGACCCTTCCGCCTCGGCCATCGTCCGCAACACGTTGAGGGCCCAAGGCTGGTGTTCCCGCCCCGACAGGTAGGCCGATACAGCCTCCTCGACGGTGGCATCGGCACCCAGGCCCAGCCCGTCGATCCCGGAGAAGAATCCGGATACGAGGGCATCGACCTCGGCCCTGGACGGGCGGATCAGAGACCCGTCGGCCGGATCGAAGAAGACGGCGCCCGGCCTGAAGTCCCCGTCGACCCGGGGCACCCCGGCGGCCTCGGCGACGCGTGAGAGCGGGTTTCCGTCGGGATGATGGATCCAGGCCGCCCCCAAGTCGACCTTCGTGCCCCCGATGGCGACACTGTCGACACGCCCTCCGATTCGCTTCCGCGCCTCGAGGACGATGCACTCGACCCCCGCGCTGCGCAACGCGTTGGCCGCGGTCAGTCCGGCCGCTCCGGCCCCCACGATGATGACCCGCTCGGGTCCCCCGACTCCCCCCGGAACCTCCCGATTGCCGTCGTCGAAGATCATCCGCGGTCCTTCCACTCCAACCGCGCCAGTCTGATTGCGAAGTCCAACACCCAAACGGCCAAGGCCACGACTGCGACGGCTTCAGTCCCGGCCACCAAGGCGACCCCGCCTGTGTTTGCAGCCAGCAGCGGCAGCCAGGGATGCCCCTTCATGCGGGCGAGGTTGCGGCCCAGGCGTGGAGGCGGGCCCACCAGCACGGGGACCAGGTAGGCCAGAGAGCCGAGGAGCACCTGTCCCACTCCAGCCAGGGCCGCGGCCGCGGTCCAACCGGTGAACGGCATCGCCGTCTCGCCGCGGGCCAGGGCGATGCCGTCGAGGAATGCCCAGACGACGAGCCAGCACACACCGATCGCAACCTGGAGATACGGGATCCTCCCCTTGAGTGCTTTGGCACCCAGCCGGACCAGGATGCCGCCGAGGATCAATCCCAGCGCAAGGCCCGCCAACATGACACCGACACCGATGGCGACCCCGCCCGCCAGAGCGCCCGACGCCATCGCAACCGCCGAGGCCGCTGCCGCCCACAAGGCCACCACGGCCTCCTTCCCCGACACGGCGCGGCTGGGCACGAATGTCGGCATGATCGTGGGCAACGTCCCCGCAATCGTGAGGCCGGCCAGCCCGACGAGGTTGAGCCTGGCATGAGCGGTGCGGATGTCGGTGAAACGGAACCCGGCCATCTCGGTGGCCATGATCCCCCCCAGACCGACCCCGATCAGCCCGCAGGCGATGGCTATCAGGTAGAAGCGGGACGCGAGGTCGAAACGCCGGAGCAGGCTGCGGCGGATGGCGGAGACCAGCGAGTAGGCGAGGAGCCCGAGCCCGGCGATGACCGTGACGGCGCCGATGCCACCTGCCCACGCGGTGCTGGTGGCGACGCCCCACAACACGAGGACCACCCCGGCGGCGCTGACCCAGCGTTGCGCCCTCGACACCGCATCAGGGGGCGGAGGGGCCGCAGCCCAGGTGATGGTGAACATCTGCGACGCGCCTGCGATGGCGAAGAGGACCGTGCCCACGAGGAAGGAATGGAGCGGGCCCCACCAACTCCCGCCGCGAACGAGGACCACGAACGCCCAGGTCACGGCGATCAATCCGAACACACCGGCCACTCGGAACGACGCCGAGGCGACGCGGTGAGAGATCGCCACCCGACCTTCGACCGCGTCCGACCGCCGGGAAACCGACACGCCTCCACCTCCTTGCCTGGCACCGATCGCCGGGTGGCGGCCGAGGCTAGTGTCGGCGGCATAAGCCGAAAGGAGACGAGTTGCTCAAGGAGTTCAGGGAGTTCGCCCTCAAGGGAAGCCTCCTCGATGTCGCGGTCGGTTTCGTCCTCGGCGCCGCGTTCGCAACGGTGATGACCTCTCTGGTCTCAGACGTGATCACACCGCTCATTGCCGCGGTGGCGGGCCAACCCGACTTCTCGGCTCTCACGGTGTCGATCGGGACGTCGGAGATCCGCTACGGATCGTTCCTCAACGCCGTGATTGCGTTCCTGTTGGTCGCCCTCGCGCTGTTCTTCTTCGTCGTGAAGCCCGCCAACGCCATGCGGGCGCGTTACGCCAAGGAAGAGGCGATCGAGGAAGCCGCCCCTTCGGAGGAAGTTGCCCTTCTCACCGAGATCCGGGACGAGTTGCGGCGCAGATGAGCTAACGGAGGAGGGTCGCCACCGCCATGTTGCCGAGGGCGACCCTCTCCGCCATCACTGCTGCCAGCACCCTGTGGAGGCGGATCGCCAGTGCCGGATCATCCGCCTCGATAGCTGCAAACGCCTCATCGTCGAGTGACAGCAGCACCGTCGGCTCGATCGCGGCGACCCGGGCCGACCTTCCACCGGTGCGATAGATCGACATCTCGCCGACGATGGCACCGGGCCCGGACGACCGGACCCTCCGGTAGCCGCGATCCGTTGCGATCTCGGTGATCAACCTCCCCTCCTCGACCATGAGGACGCCAGAACTCTTCTCACCCACACGAATCACCACATCGCCGGCGCCAACCCGGATGCGCTCCAGGTAGGGCCGGACTTGCTCCCAAACCTCCATCCCGAACACCTCGTCGAGGGTGCACGAGTCGGGATCCGTGGTGTCGCCGATCACGATCTCTTCGGCGATCTCCAATGCATGGTCGAGGTCGGCTGCAACGCCGGCCTCCGGCGCCATGCCCGCGGCAAGCTCCACCTGCAATGAGACGGGAATGGAGGACAGGACGAATTCGGCCCCCTGGCGCTGCGCCAGCGCTCCCAGCTTCAGGATCGCCGACACGCCGGTGGCGTCGGCGCCGGTGACCCTCTCCAGATCGACGACCAGGACTTCAACCGGGCTGCGCTGGCTCAACAGGTCCGCAACGCGCTCCACCGCCATCTTGGCCGTTCCGAAGAAGAGAAAGCCGTGGAGTTGGACCACCAGGATTCGGTCGGCGGCGGCGGCCAGCACCTGCTCGGCGGCTCGGGGACGATCGACGGTGCTGCGCATCTCGCTTCCGGAACCGTGGTGGCGAACAGGATCGATCCCGGCGTAGCGGATGGCGAAGATGATCACCGACGCGAGCATCCCGAGGCCCACCGCCGCCAGGAACCCGAGGGTGGCCACGGCGAAGACGATGGTTGCCATCAGCAGGACCTCCGGTCCCGTCATCTGCCTCCTGCGGTCGACGAACCAGTCGGTGATGAAGCCCAGTCCCAGGAAGATGAGCAGACCGCCGACGACGGGCATCGGGAACGCGGCGAGAATCGGCCCACCGATCCCGGCCGCCGCCAGACAGGCGAGAGCCACGATGATCGGGACCAAACGGCTCCGCACGCCGACGCGGTAGCCGAGGGCGGTGATGCCGAGCGTGTGATACACGGCTGGCGTGCCGGTCGTGACGCCGGCCAGGTTGGCGGTCCCCACCATCCGAAGCTCACGATCGAGGTTGGCGTCGTGGCCTCCGATCATCTCCAGCGCGTTGACGTTGAGGAGCATGCCGAGCGTGGCCACCAAAGGCACGGTGACGAGGCCACCCCACCCGTCCGCCAGGATCGACCAGTCGGCGGAGCGGAGCTCATCGAGGGGGAGGCCGATGCTGGTCCGCACCGACTCCATCAGCAGACCCAATGACCGGGCTTCGTCAATGGAGGTCCCTGTGACCAGGAGGATCAGGAAGAAGAGGACGGCGCCGACGGCAACGCTTCCCGGCACGAGGCCCGGGCGCGGCCACCTTCTGAGGACGAGCAGCATGCCCAGGCCGAAAAGTGATCCTCCGATCAGGGCGACCACGGAGCTCGCGGAGAAGTCGAAACCTGAAGTGATCACGTCGGCTCCGCCGACCACCAGTAAGTACCCGGTTCCGGCCAGGAAGCCACCGATCACCGGCAGCGGGATGAACCGAATCAGGCTGCCTTGACGGGCCAGGCCGATGAAGAGCATGACCGCCCCCGTGAGGGCGGCCGCGGCCGCGGCGTAAACCAACATCGTGGAGAACTGCATGTCGGGGCCGTGACCGGCGAGGAGCGGGGCGGCAGCGGTGGCCAGAATCGCGGTGGAGGTGTCCTGGGGAACGACGAGTGCCCCGGGGAGCGACGACCACCGGCTCACGATGAGGTTGGAGATCATGGATCCCAACAGGATGAAGCCCGCCCCCCGGGCATAAGCAGCGGGACCCATGCCGGCAAAGAGGAGCGCTGCGAAGGAGAGCGCGACGGCCACCTCCATGGTTCCCGCCACCAGGCCGATCCCGGTGACCGAAGCCAGGCCCGGGCGTGTCCCCTCTGCGGTGATGGTCACGATGCGGAAGATACCTTGCGCCTCTCGCGCGCCCCTCCCGTAAGAGTGGGGGCGAAGTCCTGAGGGTTGCTTACCGACCGCGGCAAATCCAATAGAACTACACCCGGTTATCGTCAACTGGCTGACCACAGAGGTTGTGTGATGTTGTCCAAGGGTTTCGGCTGGCGCCTGTTCGTCTCGATCACCGTGATCGCCGCTTCTGCCTACCTCATCGCAACCACCCAACCGAAGCTCGGCCTCGACCTCCGCGGCGGGACGCAGATCGTCTACGAGGCTCGCGACACCGACACGATCACCGTCGACGCCGACGTGGTCCAGCGCACCGTGGAAGTCCTCCGCCGCAGGATCGACGCCATGGGAACCACCGAGCCCAACATCCAGGCGTCGGGAGACCGCCGGATCATCGTCGAGCTGCCCGGCGTCGGAGATCCGGAAGAGGCAATCGAGACGATCGGGCGCACTGCGGAGCTCACCTTCCATCCCGTCCTGGCCGCGCTGGCTCCCGGTGTCGAGGAGGGGCCTGAGGACACGACCGTCGTGCCCGACGAGGACGGAAACAACATCGCAATCGGCGGCACCGAGCTGACCGGCGCCGATGTCAGCGACGCCATCCCGCTGTTCAGCCAGGCGGGCCAGTGGATGGTCCAGATCACGTTCCGGGGCGAAGGGTCGGACGCCTGGGCCGAGTTGACCGGCGCCGCTGCCTGCCAGCCGCCCGGATCCGCCCAGCGGCGGATCGCCATCCTCTTGGACCAGCAGGTCATCTCCAGCCCCGGCGTTGCTCTGGACGTGTCCTGCGACATCGGGATCGTGGGCGGGACCACCGTCATCACAGGCAGCTTCGACCAGGAAGCTGCCACCGAGCTGGCCCTCCTGCTCCAAGCCGGTGCTCTCCCGGTGCCGATCGACATCGTGGAACAGGGGACGATCGGGCCCACCCTCGGCGAGGCCGCCATCGCCCAGAGCATCGACGCCGCCCTCATCGGCGCCGGGCTGACCCTGCTCTACATGATCCTCTACTACCGCCTGCTCGGCGTGACTGCCGCGATCTCCCTGATCGCCTATGCCGCGATCACCGCGGGTGTCCTGCTGCTGATGGGCGCCACCATCACCCTGCCTGGGATCGCCGGTTTCGTCTTGGCAGTGGGCATGGCGGTCGACGCCAACGTCCTCATCTACGAGCGGATCAAAGAGGAGTACGAGACCGGAGCGACGGTCCGCGACGCCGCGTTCGCCGGGTTCAAACGCGCCTGGACGGCCATCGCCGACTCCAACGTCACCACCCTCCTGGCCGCGATCCTTCTGTTCTTCTTCGCCAGCGGCTCGATCCGAGGCTTTGGTGTCACCCTGTCCATCGGTGTCCTCGTCTCGATGTTCACCGCCCTGGTCTTCACCCGGGTCCTCGTCGACCTGATGACCCGCAGCGAGGCCATCTCATCCAAACCCGGGTTGCTCGGGCTCCATGTCGGGAAGAGGTTCCGTCATTGGCTCGCGGAGAGGAAGCCCAACCTCGTGGGCCGCACCCGGCTCCTGATCGGGATCGCAGTCGTGGCGGTGCTGTTGGCATTGGCCGGCCCCCTGGCCCGCGGCACGCAGCTCGGCGTCGAGTTCTCCGGAGGCTTGCTCCTCGAGTACCAGACCTCCTCCCCGGTGGACGTCGACTCGATGCGCGAGGAGATGACCGCCATCGGCCTGCCCCGCGCGGTGGTCCAGACCTCCGGTCAGGGCAACCTCCTGATCCGCACCGAGCGCCTCGACCAGGCCCAGCAGGAGGCGGTCGACGCCGCGGTCGCGGAGCAGTCGCCAGGGGCGGAGCGCGTCCGTTCCCAGTTCGTCGGCCCGACGGTGGGTGCGGAGCTCCGCAACAAGGCCCTCATCGCCCTTGGCATCGCCCTGCTGGTCCAGCTCATCTACCTGGCGATCCGCTTCCGGTGGACGATGGGGCTGGCGGCGGTGGCGGCCATGTTCCACGACGTGGCGATTCTGTTCGGGCTGTTCGCCTGGATGGGCAAGACCTTCGACGGGGTCTTCCTCGCCGGCCTCCTCACGGTCATCGGATACTCGGTCAACGACTCGGTGGTGATCTTCGACCGGATCAGGGAGCAGCGGAAGCTCCGACCCGACGACGCACTCGTCGATGTGGTCAACGACTCGTCCTTGCAGACGATCCCCCGCACGATCAACACCGGCATGGGCGCACTCTTCGTCCTGGTCGCGCTCTGGGTCCTCGGTGGCGACACCCTCGCCGACTTCGCCCTGGCGCTGATCATCGGCACGCTGCTCGGGACCTACTCGTCGGTCTTCACGGCCTCACCCATCTACCTGGCCCTGGAGACGCGCTTCCCCGCACCTGTCGTCGAGCCTGTCGACACACGGCGGGAGACACCGAAGGTCTATCGGGGCTGACCTTTGACCCATCCGAGGACGGCCGCGCTGACCGACCCCCGGCTCCCGGAGGTGGCCACACTCCTGGGTGCATCCCCCCCACCCCCGCTCGAGGCGGCAGTGTCGGCCCTGGATGGTGAGATCTCCTCGACCACCATCAACCAGGTCTCATGGTCACCCGGGCGCAGCATCACGGTGCGCTACGAGGTCAGCGTGTCCGGGGGCCCGTTGGACGGTCAACAGGCCTTCATCGCGGCCGCAGGCCGGATCCCCGAAGGGGCGATGCTCGTGGAGGACGACGAGGGCGGACGGGTCGGCATCTGGCGGTTTCCCCACGATCCGGCTCTCCCGGCACTGCCGTCTGCAATGAACGCCGAATCGGCGGAGCAGGTACTCGTCAGCTTGGGAGGGGCCCCGGGCCCGGCCACCACGCACCTGCGGGCGTACCGTCCCGGCCGAAGGGCAGTGGTCGAGGTGCGCGGCTCCCAGGAGCGGGTGTTCTTCAAGGTGGTCCGACCCAGGGCGATCGAGCGGCTCCACCGGACGCACCAAACGCTCTCCCAGGTGCTCAACGTGCCCGCCAGCCTGGGCTTCGACGACCGGCTCGGTCTCGTCGTGCTCCAGGCGATGCCAGGAATGACACTGAGACAGGCGATGTCCAATCCCGAAGCCGCCGTCCCGGATCCCGAAGCCGTGGCCGCGATGGTGGCCGACCTCCCCCACCCCGAAGGCCTCGAGCCCACGCCTTCCCCCCTCGACCGAGCCCAGGACATGATCCCGATGGTGTCGGCACTCTGTCCGGAGCTGGACGGTCGCTTGGAGGCGTTGTCCGGCGGGATCGGGAGCGAGACCCTCCCCGCCGACCGCCCGGTTCACGGCGACTACTACGAATCGCAGCTCATGGTCGAGGGCGGCAACATCGTCGGGATCATCGACATCGACACCTACGGCCTGGGGCGCGCCGGAGACGACCCGGCGACGATGCTCGCCCACCTCTCGGTCTGGGGACCGATGAGCCCCCAGCCCGAGCGGATCAAGGCTTACGGCAACACATTGCTCCGCATCTGGGACACGGTGGTCGACCCCGTCGACCTGCGACGCCGTGCAGCCGCGATGGCCTTCATGCTCTCGACCGGGCCGTTTCGAGTGCAGTCGCCGAACTGGCCCGAAGAGGTCGCGGTGAGGGTCGCCATTGCCGAGCTGTGGGCCGAAAGTGCACGTCGGGTAGATGAGAAGACTCTCATGCCCTTCTCAGAATGATTTCACCCGCATCCGGGATCCTTCTCTCAGAAGTCTCACCAGAGAAGGAGAAAGACGATGCAACTCAAGGAACAAATCACGAAGAACTGGAAGGTCGTGGCAGCGGCCACCGCAGTTTCGGCCATCGGTATCAGCGGCCTTGCGGCTGCAGCCCCTGGGTCTGACGCCAAGGATGTGGACTCGATCAACCTGAACGACCGCACCGAGATCACACAGGTGACCACGGCCACCACCTCCCCGCAGATTCCCGGAGTCACCTTCGGTGATCTCGATCCCACGAACGACTCGCCGTTCGACTCGCTCAACACGGCGACCGCCAGCGTGAACACGGTCAGCCCGAACTCGCCGAACACCCCCGACTCACCCAAGTCGCCTAACACCCCGGACTCGCCGGACAGCCCGAACACCCCGGACTCACCGAACACGCCCGACTCGCCGAGCTCGCCGGATTCGGTTGACTCTCCGGACAGCGCCAGCGTCGACTCTCCCTGAACGACGAGAGCCCAGTAGGAGCGGACGATGCAGCTCAAGGACCAAGTCAAGAGGAACTGGAAGGTCGTCACGGCGGTGACCGCGGTCTCCGCCATCGGGATCACCGGACTGGCGATAGCCCAGCCAGGCAGTAACGGATCGAATCCCGATTCCATCAACCTCAGCGATCGCACCGAGATCACGCAGGTGACCACGACCACCGCCCCCGGCATCCCAGGAGTCTCGTTCGGGCCCCTGGACCCAACTCACGACTCGCCGTTCGACTCGCTCAGAACGGCAACCGCAAGTGCGGTGACGCCGAACACGCCGGACACCCCCGAGTCGCCCACGACTCCGGAGTCGCCCACGACCCCGGAGAGCCCGCAGAGTGCCAGCGTCGACACCCCCTGAAACCAAGGCGCAGCAGCTCCGGATCCCCGGCATCAGTGACACCTGACCTGGGTCGCATGCAGCCAATCCGGGTCCGCTAGATCCCACCGGGTGTGCCCCCACCGTCGATCATGCGACGTATTGACTTCCATCGGGTTAACTGCGATGCGAAACATGGAGGAGAGAACGGAATCGGTGCGGGCGGGTAGTCAGTCACGACCAGCAGGAAAGTGCAGGCGCGCCGCGGCGGCATGAGACCACAGACGATCAAGACCGTCTCGGCGGGTCAGATCGACACCGCCCTGTCGGCGATCGCCACCCTGATCATTGGCCTGTATGCGGTGAGAGTGTTCGACGCCACCCTGCTCGGCGCCTACGTGGTCGTATTCACCGCCTGGAACTTTGCCCGGTCCATTCCCTCCGAGCTGGTCTTCACTCCCTCTGAGGTCCTGGCTGTGGCCCGACCCGAGCCTTCCCGGATCCAGATCCTCGACTCGAGCGTCAGGCGAGGCCTGCTGATCTCGATACTTGGAGCGGTGGGCATCCTCGCTTCGGCCGCACTGGTCAGAGACGTCCCGAGCGAGGACATCTGGGCCTTGACGCTGACCGGCGCCGCCATAACGGTGCTCGCCCCGCTCCAGGAGCACTGGCGGAAGATGTTCCACATCAGCAACTCGTCGTGGAGCGCCGCGATCACCTCGACAGTCGCTGTCATCGGCACCGTGATAGGGGTCTTCATCCTCCACAGGACGGCCACTCCGGCATGGGTCCCATTCGGATCGCTGGCCATCGGACTGTTCATGTCTTCGGTATCTGCCCTGCTTCTGACGTTTCCATTGCGACGACGCTCGGGTGAGACCCTGGAGGCCCCCGCCTGGTTGGAGCTCACGACGATGGGCCGCTGGCTGCTCGTCGCCAACCTGAGCTTCGTTGGTGCCGACTTCCTCGTCGCTGTGATTGCCAACGCCTTGGTGGGGGCCGAGATCCTCGGGTACGCGGAGGGAGCGCGAGTCGTGGCCCGACCCGTCGCGATCCTGGGTCTGGGCTTGATCGCGGTGATCGGTCCTCGCTCGATCGAAGCCGGGATGACGGTAGACCATCAGAAGGCTCGGGTGGCGAGGAAGCAATTCTGGATCATCAGCTTGATCGGCGGGCTTCTCTACCTCCCCCTCGTCGGATTCAATTGGTCGCTCAACCCGCTGGTGGAACTGCTGCCCAACGCCTATGCAGTCAACGGGCTGGTGGCGATCGCCATCATCGGGACCATCCTCTACAACACGGCCCTGCCCTGGAGATCTGAGCTGCTCGGTGGCCAGCGACAGAGGCACATCGCTGCCAGTGAGGCGACCGGTGCCGGCATGGAGATCCTCACCGGCGCCTTCGCCCCGGTTTGGCAGGCGTTCACATTGCCAATCGCTTGGGGAGCCGGCTGGCTGGCGAGGAGCGTCTCGTTGGGGCTCTCCGCGCGCCGCCTCTTCAGGGATGGGTCGAAGGAAGCGGGCCCAAGTGAACGCAATGAGCTCGACCGCCCACCGGAGCCGGTTCGCCATTCCTCCGGCACAGTCGACGCGCCTCCAGGGACACCCCTCCTGAGCATCTGCATCCCCACATACGAGCGGCCTGACTTCCTCGAGGCCTGCCTGCGTTCCGTCATCGACGCACCCCATCCCCCCGACGGGACAGTGGAGCTGGTGGTCAGCGACAACTCCGCCTCACCCAAGACCCTGACCACACTCGACGAGTTGTTCGCCAGGTGGAACGGTCCAACGAGGTATGTGCACAACGACCCCGCTGTCACCGCCGAGGAGAATTTCAACCTCTGCCTCGAGCTGGGAAGGGGGACTTGGCTCCTGATCCTCCACGACGACGACTCCCTGGCCGAGGGCGCGTTACCGATCTTGCAGGGGATCTACGACACTCATCCGGACGACATGGTCCTGCTCTTCGGGGTCAGGGTGGTCGACGGGTCGGGGAAGACGAAGAAGACACAGCGATTCCTTCGGCCGACCAGGCTCGACCCTGTCGAGGCTCTGCGCCGCGTTCTCACGGATTCCTCCTGGGTCCGCTTCCCCGGATTGGTCGCCCGGCGAGCCGCCTACGAGGCGGTGGGCCAGTTCGACGCGGACCTGAAGAACCCCACGGATCTGGACATGTGGGTCCGTCTATTCGCAAGTTACGGCGTGCTGTGCCTGCCTCAGATCTCGGCCAATTACACGATCCACTCCGGAGCCCTCACCGAAGGCATGTTTCGGGCCGAGACGATCTCGCGACTCGAAGTGATATTCGAGCGCGCCTCGCGCACCGGTCTCCTGACCGACTCCGAGTTGCGCCGGCGCAAAGCAGCGCTCTTCCACCAGTTCGTCCTGGCGGGAGCTTGGCGGAGACTTCGAGAGCTCGACCGCCGCGGCGCCAAACGGGTGATGGGGCTCTTCGGGGACGAGAACGTCCGGAACGCAGGATGGTCGCTGCGTTGGCTTCCGGTGCGGGCGGTGCTCCGTCTACTGACCTTCTGAGACCGCCACCGGTGAGCCCCTGTTGAGGCTGTCGGCGAGGCGCAATGCCAATGCGATCAAGGTCAGCGTCGGATTGGCATAACCCCCCGTGGGGAACACGGATCCCCCGGTCACCCACAGATTGTCGATCCCGTGAACCCTGGAGTCGGGATCTACGACGCTCTCATCCGGGGTCAGGCCCATCCTCGTGGTTCCCAGGTGGTGCCACTGGCCCGACATATGCCATTTCACGTCCTCGGAGCTCAGCGGGTCATGCACCCGCGCGATCCCGGCGTCTCGCAACGCTTCGGCGATGATGGCCTCGCTCCTGAGGATCGACGAAATGTCCTGGCTGGTGGGCCGCCAATTCAGCCTCACACGGGGGATCCCGAGCGAGTTCTCCTTGTCGCTCAGGGTGACCCTGGAGTCAGGATTGGGTGCCTGCTCCGCCATCGCCATCATCTGAATGCCGTCGGCTGTCCCCCTCCCGGTGGCCTCATACACCGCCGTGTTGACAATCGAAGGGATCCCGGAGAGGGCTCTCACGAAATGCGCACCGAGGTCGCGAGGCAGAGGACGCCAATTGATCGCCCGCCGCAGGACGACGAACGAACGCACCGCCTGCGTCGTGCGGCTCATCGGCATCCTCTCGAAGAAGAACGTCCCGTTGAGAAGCCCTTCCGACTCCAGGACCTCGGGGGCGAGGCTGAGCAGTGTGTGCACGGAAAGGGGCTGCCCGTGAACCGCGAAATAGGGGCTCGTGGGGTTCTTCAGGGGACTGGCCGAAGTGGGCTCGACCCTGCCGCCCCTCAGCCCGATGTGCTCCATGAAGTAGCGCCCTACGACGTCCGACCCATTGCCGAGGCCGGCAGGGTCATGTCCCGTGCTCAACAGGAGCAGCTTCGCGTTCCCGAACCCGCCACATGCCAGGACGTACTTCCCGGCGCGAACCCTGACCTCGCTCCCTCCGGGGACCCGCGCCACCAATTCGGTGACGCGATCGCCGCCATCGGTCGTGTCCAGCCTCGCGGCGTGGGCGTTGTAGACCAGGCGCAAGCTCTGGGAAGCTTCGACCTGGGCCAGGTAGTGCGCCACCCCGGTGCCCGGGATCACCAAGAACGCGACGGACTGGAGGATCGCGGGATCGAGGTCCAGCATTGCCCCGTCAAGCTCCTCCCAGCCTGAGACCTCGTAAGGATGTTCCCCGACGCCGAGGAATCGCTGGGCGCGGGCGTAGTACGGCTCGAGTTCTTCGTGGCCGAACGGCCATCCCGAGTGAGGAACCGCAGCACGTCGTTGGAAGTCGATCGGGTCGAGGGGTCGGGTGCGGAAACCCTCCCCTTCGAACCAGTGATTCGAGGTGCCGCCGAAGCCGTGCACGAAGGTCTTGTGCAACGGGAAGTAGCTCTCGCCGACGCTCTCACCTACCGCCAGCTCTCTTGGGGAGTCGCGACGCCCCAGCCCGCCGGCCTCCACGAGTGTGACCGTCTTGCCTGCGGCATCGAGCTCGTTGCTCAGCGCGATTCCGGCCGGCCCGGCACCGACGACGCAAATCTCGGACTCGACAACGGCCCCGGCCTGGAGGGAACGGGCGTCCGTCAGCACGTGTCTCCTCGCAGTGCGAGGTGCGCTGCCGGACGGCTGGGAGTCGGATCGAGCGAGGTGCTACGGGGGGTCCGATCCGATTTCACAACAGCGGTACCTTAGGCACGGTCATTCGGGGCGAAGAGCGGCGAGCGTCGATCCTCCCCTTGTCGACGAAGAGGAGGCCCGTGGTAGCATCTCGCCTCAGACGGATAGTGGGGAGTCGGGGGTGACGGGTGTCTACCGTATCTATTGCAGACGTCGCTGACGTCACACATCGCTATTTGACGACGCTGCGCGAGCTTCTCGACGGTGTCGCGGTCGACGAGATCCTCTCCGCGACGAATGCGCTCCGCACCGCCCGCGACGAGGGTAGGCGCATCTTCGTCGCCGGGAACGGCGGTTCTGCCGCCACCGCCACGCATTTCGTGAACGACCTCGGCAAGGCCACCAAGACCAACGGGACGCCGCCACTGAAGGTCGTCTGCCTCTCCGACAACGTCTCCTGGCTGACCGCCCTCGCCAATGACGAGGGGTACGAAAGGGTGTTCAGTGGCCAGTTGGAGAACCTCGCCGAGCCCGGAGACCTCCTCGTGCTCATCTCCTGTAGCGGTTCGAGCCCGAACCTGGTCAATGCCGCCAAATGGGCGACGGCCAACGGCGTCACCACACTCGCACTCCTCGGCTTCGACGGAGGCGCCCTCAAGGAACAGGTCGACATCAAGGTCTTCGTGGAGAGCCCGTCGGGGCTCTACGGCCCTGTCGAGAGCGCTCATTCGGTCCTGACCGACATCATCACCACCTGCTTGATCGAGGACCGATCCACCACGTGAGTTCGAGACCAACCCAGGCCGTCATCCTGGCCGGTGGCATGGGCACGCGCCTTCGCCCCTTGAGCGATGACGTGCCCAAGGCCCTGATCCCCTTTCACGACCGGACCTTCATCGCCTATGTGATCGAGATGCTCGTGGATCAGGGATTCACCGAAGTGCTGCTCCTGCTGGGATGGCAGCCTGACGCCTTCATCTCTGAGTTGGGCGACGGTTCGAGGTTCGGGGCCTCCATCACATACCGGGTGACGCCGGCGGAGGCGCTCACCGCGCACCGCGTCATCGATGCCGCCGACCTCCTCGATGACAAGTTCCTCCTCCTCTATTGCGACAACTACTGGCCGATGTCCTTCGAACGGATGTGGGACCAGTACCTCACTCTTGGCAAGCCTTGCCAGGTCGTCGTGTATGCGAATCGCGACGGGTACACGACGTCGTCGGTGAAGGTGGAGGACGACCTGGTGACCGTCTTCGATCGTGCCCGGCAGACGGAGGGCCTGAGCGGGGTCGAGATCTCCTACGCCATCATCGACAAAGCCACCGCGATGCCTCTACTCGAGGAGCGACCCGAAGACCTGTTCGAAGTGGCCGTGTACCAACCTCTTGCCGAAGATCGCGAGCTCGCCGCCTATTGGTCCGAGCATCGCTACTACAGCGTCGGGAACTTGCGGCGGCTGCCCCTGACCCATCGGTTCTTCGCCAGGGTGCCCACGGTGATCCTCGACCGTGACGGGGTGCTCAACGAGCGGCCTCCCCGGGCCGAGTATGTGACCAGCGCCAGGGATTTTCGATGGATCCCGGGGTCGCTCGAGGCCCTGGAGCGACTGAACCGAGCGGGATGGCGCACGATCGTGGTCTCGAATCAGGCCGGGGTGGCGAGGGGTAAAATGACCGATCTCGACCTCGACGAGGTAACCGGTTACATGATGTACACCGCAGCCCAGGCGGGCGGGAGGATCGACGGTTTCTACGCCTGCCGCCATGACTGGGATGAAGGATGCTTCTGTCGCAAGCCCCGACCAGGGCTCCTGGCGGAGGCTCAGAGGGATTTCGACCTCGATCTCACCCGCACCTTCTTCATCGGGGACGACACCAGGGACCTCGAGGCCGCCCGCGCGATCGACGGCCGCGGGGCGCTGGTGACCGAGCAGTTTCCGCTCATAGACGCCGTCGAGCTCCTCCTCGATGGCGAGCTCAAGGACGAGGCGCTTTAGATGAGTGCAAGACCCGTGCTCATCACCGGTCACCGCGGCTACATCGGCTCGGTGATGACGCCCTACCTCGCCGGCCAGGGATACCAGATCGTGGGTCTCGACACCGGGTACTTCAACGAATGCACTGCGGTGGAGGATGACCTGGCCGTCGAGGAGTTGGCCAAGGACATTCGCGACGTCGAGAGGAGCGACCTCTCCGACCTCTACGCGGTCATCCATCTTGCCGCCCTCTCCAATGACCCGATCGGCAACCTCGACGAGGACTGGACCGAGGACATCAATCACAAGGCGACCGTCAGGCTGGCCAGTATGGCGAAGGCGGCCTCCGTGCGGAGGTTCCTCTTCTCGTCCTCTTGCATCATGTACGGGATGAGCTCGCTCGAGACCGTCGATGAGACTGCGCCGCTCGCGCCCGAGACGGCATATGCCCGCTCCAAGGTCACCGGAGAAGAGGCGTTGCGGGCTCTCGCCGATTCCTCGTTCCATCCCACCTACCTCAGGAATGGGACCGTCTACGGGCTGTCACCCCGGATGCGGCTCGACACGGTCTTGAACAACCTCGTCGCCCAGGCCGTCACCACCGGCAAGGTCGTGGTGCTCAGCGACGGGAGCCCGTGGCGCCCGGTTGTCCACGTGGAGGACGTGGCCAGGAGCTTCCACCACGTGCTCGAAGCCCCGATCGAATTGATCAGCAACGAGGCCTTCAACAACGGGGCCGACGAGTTCAACCTCCGCGTGATCGACCTGGCCCACATCGCCGCCGGAGTCGTCGAGGGGGCTGAGGTAGAGGTCCGATCGGAAGCCAGCGCGGATCAGCGCACGTATCGGGCCGACTTCTCCAAGTTCGCAAGGACCTTCCCCGATTTTCACTGGAAGTGGAGCCCAACCGAGGGCGCCAAGCAGCTCGCCGCGGACTTCAAGGCCATCGCACTCGCCGGGAGCGAGATGGAAGGCAAGAAGTTCGTCCGCCTCAGATGGCTCAATCACCTATTGGCATCAGGGGCACTCGACGATAAGCTTCGCTGGCGGTAGGGGTGGCGAGGGGGGACATCGAAATGATCGATGGGGTGAAGGTCGTGCCGCTTCGACAGATCGTCGACGAGCGCGGGAAGATCATGCACATGCTCAAGGCGACCGATGAGCATTTCTTGGGCTTCGGAGAGATCTACTTCTCCTGCGCCTGGCCCGGTGCGGTCAAGGCATGGCACATACACAAGACGATGTTCGTCAACAACGCTGTCATCAGCGGTCGGGCCAAGCTCGTCATGTACGACCTCAGAGAGGACTCGCCGACCAAGGGTGTCCTTCAAGAGGTGTTCATGGGCGAAGACAACTACGTGCTGGTGCAGATCCCACCTGGCATCGCCAATGGCTACAAGGCCTACGGCGACAAGATGGTGATCCTCGCCAATGCCGCCACCATCCCGCACGATCCCGACGAGATGGACCGCATCGACCCGATCGACAACGACATCCCGTACGACTGGAGCCTGAAGCATGGCTAAGGCAAGTCTCGGGGGGCCGGGAACCATCATCTCGCGCACACCTCTGCGAGTCAGTTTCGCCGGAGGCGGCACAGACCTACCGGCCTTCTTCAGCCAGCACCCCGGCGCTGTCGTGTCCACCACCATCAACCGGTACGTCTACGTCCAGGTGAAGCCGCACTCCGAGCTCTTCTTCGAGCCGATCCGGATCAACTACTCGCGCAGCGAGGAGGTGAACACGATCGATGAGATCGAGAACAACATCGCTCGGGAGTGCCTCCGACTCCTCGACATCGAGCCGCCGATCTTCATCTCGACGGTCGGCGACGTGCCCGCCTCGACCGGCCTGGGGGGCTCGAGCGCCTTCTGTGTGGGGCTCCTCAACGCGCTGCACATGCTCAAGGGGCAGCGCGTGTCCCCTGGCCAGCTCGCCGAGGAGGCGAGCCATGTCGAGATCGACATCCTGTCCGAGCCGATCGGCAAGCAGGACCAGTATGCGGCTGCGTTCGGCGGTCTCAACCTGTTCACCTTCAACTCACAGGGCATCGTGTCCGTCGAGCACAAATCACATGTGAATCACAACCTCGACAGCCTCTTCGACTCGATGATGATGTTCTGGACAGGCCACCAACGGGACGCGTCCGGTGTCCTCGAGGAGCAACAGCAGAACGTCGAGGATCGGATGGACATCCTCGTCAGGATGCGTGACCAGGCACACGACCTGGGCCGGCTGATGGAGACCAGCGAGTTCGACGTCGAAAAGCTGGCTGCGATCCTCGACGAGGGATGGACGTTGAAGCGCAAGTTGGCCAGCCGGATCAGCAACTCGCAGATCGACGCCTGGTACGAGGCCGCGATCAACGCAGGGGCGCTGGGAGGCAAGCTGTGCGGGGCGGGCGGCGGCGGATTCTTGATGCTCATCGTCCCCCGGAAGGCGCGCCGGGCTGTCCGCAACGCTCTGTCCCCGTTGATAGAGATGCCAGTCGCTTACGAGTCCAACGGGTCGCAGGTTGCGATTCCCTTCAACATCTGATCTCAGTGGAGTTCATACCGCTGCCACTCGGGGGTGCGTTCGAGATCCAGATCGAGCCCGTCGAGGACGAGAGGGGCTTCAACGCACGGGTCTGGGATGCGTCGCAATTCAACGAGAGGTCGCTCCCGGGCTCGGTCTCACAGATCAACATCATCCTCAGCCGCCGGGCCGGGTCGCTGCGGGGCATGCATTGGCAAGTTCCCCCGATGGCCGAGTCGAAGCTCTTTCGCGTCACCAGGGGCGCCATCTTCGACACCATCATCGACATCAGGCAGGGATCCCCGACCTACCGCCAGGCGTACAGCACCACCCTTCGCGCCGGGGATTACCGAATGCTCTTCGTCCCGGAGGGGTTCGCCCAGGGCTTTCAGGCGCTCGAAGACGACACCGAGCTCACCTATCAGGTGACCGCGCCCTACTCGCCCGAGCATGGCAGAGGGTTTCGCTATGACGATCCCGCGTTCGAGATCGACTGGCCCTTTGAGGTGACAGTCGTGAGTGAGAAGGACAGGTCGTGGGCTCCCTTCACCGACGCAATGGCCGTCCCCCTCGGGCCGGGGGTGCGTTGATGACACTCGTCGATCGCGCCCTGCGACGCCGGGAGGAGGAAGGCGACCCCATAAAGATCCTCCTCGTGGGTGCGGGTGCCATGGGCCGTGCGCTCGCCTATCAGGTCACCAGGCACGTACCCGGAATGGAGATCTCGGTGATAGCCAATCGCACCGCCGAGAACGCCGTCAGCGTCTATGCCGAAGCAGGAGTGGACAACCCTCGCCTCGTCACCGACCTCGAGCAGTTGGACGCCGCCATCCAGGATGGCCAGCCCGCAGTGACGGCCGACGCCGAGATGGCATGCGGAGCCGCAGGCATCGACGTCGTCTGGGAAGTCACAGGCGCGGTGGAGTTCGGCTGCCATATCGCGATGCGGGCCATCGAGGAGAGCAAGCACCTGGTGACGATGAACGCCGAGATGCAGGGAACCGTCGGCCCCATCCTCAAGCGCTACGCCGACGATGCCGGCGTCATCCTGACCGACTCCGAGGGGGACCAACCCGGAGTGATGATGAACTTGTACCACTTCACCTCGTCGCTGGGGGTGCGACCCGTCCTGCTCGGCAACCTGAAGGGGCTCCACGACCCGTATCGGAACTACACGACCCAAATCGACTTTGCGACTCGAAAAGGCCTCACCCCGAACATGGCGGCGAGCTTTGCCGACGGGACCAAGATGAGCTTCGAGATGTCATTGGTTGCCAACGCCACCGGATTGAGGGCCGGCAGGGTCGGCCTCTACGGGTACGAGGCGAACCATGTGTCCGAGGCCGCGTCGCTCTACGACGTCGACGAGCTCTTGGAAGTGGGTTTGGTCGATTACCTGGTGGGTGCCGAACCCGCACCCGGGGTCTTCTGCCTGGGCACCACCGACGAGCCCTTCCAACGGAGATGGCTGGAGCTGTACAAGCTCGGAGACGGCCCGCTCTATCTCTTCTACACCCCTTATCACCTGTGCCACCTGGAGGCACCGAGATCGATCGCGCGGGCAGTCGACCACCATGACCCCACGGTGACTCCGGACGTGGGACATGTGGTCGATGTCGTGGCGACCGCCAAGAAGGACCTCGAGGCCGGCGAGGTGATCGACGGGATCGGCTTCTACATGACCTACGGTCAGTGCGCCAACGCCAGCCAGGTCGCCGAGGAGGGTCTGCTTCCCATGGGACTCGCGGAGGGGGCCCGCCTCACACGGGCCGTAAGCAAGGACTCGCTGTTGACCTTCGATGACGTCGAGCTTCCAGAGGGGCGGTTGGTCGATCGCCTCTGGCAGGAGCAGACCCGGGTCTGCCCACCGGTCAGGGCTTCATAGATCATCTCCCTGAACTGGACGCTTCGGCCTCGAGGGCCGCTCTAGGGCGGCCCTCCTTTCTACGCTCCATGATCATCGAACCCGCCACCGAGCCCAGACGCCGCGCCCGTTCCGCACGCTGGCGCATCCTCGGCTGGTACCTGATCCTCCTCGCGTTCGCACTGGTCGCGGCGCTTCTCATCCAGCGGACCTACCTCCTCGGCCAGGTGGTGAGCGACGCCGACGCGCTCCTCGATCAGGAGACCGAGGAGCTCCGCTCCCTCGCGGGCGGGATCAACCCGGAGACGGGGGAGGCGTTCGCCGGTGATATCGAGGCCATCCTGGACGTCTATTTCGACCGCAACGTCCCCCTCGCCGGGGAGATCATGGTCACTTTCATCGACGGCGCTCCCCACCGTGCCGGTCCGCGCAACATGCCGATCCCGGCGGACATGATCGATGTCTGGACCGCAGTCGACGCGCCCATACGAGACCAGGTCGACACCGAGAACGGGCCACTTCGTTACGTGGCGGTTCCCCTGCTCGACCAAGCGGGAAACCCGGGCGGGGTCTTCGTTGCCGGCTTCTACCTCGCGGATCGCCAGGCCGCGGCAAACTCGATGGTTCGAGCCGCAGCGATCGTCCTGGGGTCGATCTTCGTGCTTGCCTCGGTCGTCGCCTGGATCGCGGCAGGCGACGTGCTCCGGCCCGTGCGCCTCGTCACCGACGCTGCGTTGAACATCAGCGAGACCGACCTCAGCCAGCGCATCCCGGTGGACAGCGACAACGAGATCGGCCGCCTCGCCAGCACCTTCAACGAGATGCTCGATCGTCTCGAGGAGTCGTTCGCCACTCAGCGCCGCTTCGTGGATGACGCCGGGCACGAGCTCCGCACGCCCATCACCGTGATCCGCGGGCAGCTGGAGCTGGCGGGAGACGACCCCGAGGAGCGGAAGCATGCAATGGAGATCGTCAACAGCGAGCTCGACCGCATGTCGCGGATCGTCGACGACTTGCTCATCCTGGCCCGATCGGACACCCCGGAGTTCGTGGAGGCCCACCCGATCGACCTCGCCGACTTCATGGGCGATATGAAGGTCAAGGTCACCGGTCTCATCGGGCGCGAAGTGCGGGTCGTCGTGGCCGATCCCGGGGTGTTCGTCGGCGACCCCCAGCGACTCACGCAGGCCGTCACCAACCTCGTCCGCAACTCTGTCGAGCATGGGGGCGACGACGTCTCGGTGACCATGGGCGGCACCTTGGACGGGTCGCGCGTGCGAATCTGGGTGGAGGACGACGGTCCGGGCGTGCCGGAGGAGGTCACAGAGCACTTGTTCGAGAGGTTCTATCGGGGGTCGGGTTCACGCCGCACGACGTCCGGGGCGGGCCTCGGCCTGTCCATCGTCCGCGCGATCGTCGAGGGCCACGGCGGGACCATCGATCTCGAATCCCGGCCGGGAAGGACGAGATTCACCCTCAACCTGCCCGCGGCCCCCATCGAGGAGAGCTCGTGGCCCGAATCCTGATCGCCGAGGACGAGCCGGGCATCGCATCCTTCCTGGAAAAGGGCCTCAAGGCCGCCGGATACACGACGCTGGTCGTGGAAGACGGCCTGACCGCCGCCCACGCCGCCCGGGACGAGGACTTCGACCTGGTGATACTCGACCTCGGGCTCCCGCGCCGCGACGGCCACGAGGTCCTCGCAGAGATCCGCGGGCGCGGCGAGAGGCTGCCCGTCATCATCCTCACCGCCCGAACCGGGGTCACCGACACCGTGGCCGGGCTGGAAGGCGGGGCGGACGACTACGTCACCAAGCCGTTCCGGTTCGAGGAACTGCTCGCCCGGGTCAAGATCCGCCTTCGGGACCAGTCGTCAGAGGCTCAGGACACCAACGTCATCGAGTCGGGCGACGTCGCCATCGACATCCGCACCCGTCGAGCCCGGGTCGGCGACAAGGAGATGGAGCTGTCGGCCAAGGAGTACACGATGCTGGAGACCTTCCTGCGCCACCCCGGCCAGGTGTTGTCCCGCCAACAACTCCTCTCCCATGTGTGGGGGTACGACTTCGACCCAAGCTCGAACGTGGTCGACGTTTACGTCGGCTACCTGCGTCGCAAACTGGGCAAGGAGCGCATCGAGACGGTGCGGGGCATGGGCTATCGATTCGTCCCCAGCGACGGGTAGCGCCGGGTACGGTCGCGTCATGACGCTGAGCGACCTCGCCGACCGCTACTGGGACACACGTAACGAGTACTCGCCCACGACCGCCACGGTGGCCGGGGTCCACGACTACGACGACCGACTGCGCCGGTTCGACGGCGATTGGCTCGGCGAGATCGAATCGAAGTTCGCCGGCCTGGCCGAAGCAGCCCGACGGCTCAACACCTCCGACCTCAGCACTCAGGAGCGGATCACGAGGGAACTGCTGATCTACGAGGCGTCGACGCTGGCGGCGGAGATCCACACCCGGTACCTGGTCGCTCCGATCGACCCTTTTCTCGGCCCGCACACCCGGATCCTCGGCGACACCCGCCAGAACACAGTGGTTGAGGCCGTCCAGGCCGACCTGCTTCTGAGGCGGTATGAGAGCGTGCCGGAGTATCTAGAAGGCGCGCTCGACTTCCACCGGACCAACGTGGCGGCGGGAATGACCCCGGCCTTGGCTCCCGTCAATCGCGTCCTCGGTCAGCTCGACTCTTATGTGGGATCACCGCTCGACACCGATCCGTTCCTTGCGCTGAAGGTCCCCGGCGACGGCTCCGATTGGCGTCAGAAGGCGGAGGCCCTCGTCACCGATGTCATCCGTCCCGCCGTCGCGGCGTACGCCGATGGCATCCGGACCTATGTGGCACCGCTCGCCCGATCCGACGACAGGTGCGGGTTGGTGTGGATGGAGGGAGGGGAAGAGATCTATGCCGCATTGCTGAAGAAGTACACGCAGTTGGACATCACACCTCAGGAGATTCACGCCACCGGCCAACTCTGGGCAACCGAGATAAACGCCGCCGAGTGGGTCGAGATCGGCCGGGACGCGTTCGGGGCGGCATCGAAGGACGAGGTGTTCGAGCGGCTCCATTCCGACCCTTCCCTGCGCTTCGGCTCCGAGGAGGAGATGCTGGAGCACGCCCGCTCCGCCATCGACCGAGCCTGGGCCGCCGTCGACGACTGGTTCGGGGCGCGGCCCGAGACCGTCTGCAACGTGGTCCCCGTCCCGGCCGCACAGGCGCCGGCCATGCCCCCCGCCTATTACCTGATGCCACCCATCGACCGCTCCCGGCCCGGCACCTACTTCCTCAACACCTACCGCCCCGAGGAAAGGGACCGGTTCGAGTACGAGTCCATTCATTTCCACGAGGCGGTGCCTGGACACCACTTCGACCGTTCCCTGGCCGCGGAGCTGGAAGGGATACCCACCTTCCGTCGGTACGCCGCGGTGTTCGCGCACACCGAGGGGTGGGGCCTCTACTCGGAGCGCCTCGCCGACGAGATGGGCTTGTACAGCGGTCCCACCGACCGTCTGGGAATGATCAGCGCCGATGCCTGGCGCGCCGGCCGGCTGGTCACCGACACGGGGATGCACGCCCTCGGTTGGACGCGACAGCAGGCCATCGACTTCCTCAGCGAATGGACGCCGATCGGGCAGCTCACCATCGCCCAGGAGATCGACCGTTACATCGGGATGGCAGGCCAGGCGGTGTCGTACAAGATCGGCCAGTTGGAGATCTCCCGCCTCCGCCGTCACGCCGAGGAGTCCCTCGGAGCCCGGTTCGACATCAAGGGGTTCCACGACCAGATGCTCACGCACGGCGCGATGCCGTTGCCTCTGCTCAGTGACACCGTCGAGGAGTGGATCAGCTCGGTGGGCTAGCTCGTCGTCTCCAACGTCCGAGGACGGCGCATCAGCCAGACGACGAGAGCGGCGACGGCCACCGCCAGCCCGATCCAGGTCATGGCCGTGCCCGTTTCCAACCCGAGACCGGCAAAGAAGGCCGTCACCCCGGCTCCGAACGGCAAGCCCAGGGAGCCGGGGAGGGAGCCGAGGGCGAGGAGCAAGAACCCGACCCCGGCACCGAGCATCCAATCGGCGGAGACCCTGGCCGGCCCGGCCACGACCAAGAGCCACCAAACCACCCACGCGCCGAAGGCGACCCAGACCACGGGACGCCAGCGAGTGGGCATCGCCTTCGTGGCCAACAGGACCGTGAGAAGGACCGCCGGTATCAAGATCACGCCTCCTACCGAAAAGGCTCCCAGGTAGGAGAAGAACCACAGCAGGCCGCAAGCAGCCCATGCGATGAACGCTCCGAGGACCGAATCGTCCTGGCGTGCGGGTGAAGCCCCCATGTCGCCTCCCGTTGTCGGCTCACAGGAACCTTACGCGCCCGGTTCGACCGATGCTGGCTGGCGGAGAGGGAGGGATTTGAACCCTCGAAGGGGCTAATAACCCCTTACTCGCTTAGCAGGCGAGCGCCTTCGACCACTCGGCCACCTCTCCAGCGTCTCGGGATCAGGCGACCCGTGACAGGTACAGCGTACGGCTCTCGACGACGATCAGCGAGAGCCACCGGTCGCCGACAGAGCGTCGACGAGTAGGTCGTACGGGATGGCATGAGCGACTCGACCCAGCCTGCCCGTCGTGGTCTCCGCGGCGCAAAGAGCATTGAGGATGGCCTCTTCGGTGGCATCGGCCGCGGCGTGGAAGATCGGATCCATCTCGTTCGATGACAGCGCGGAGACCATGTGGGGCCCCGGCGCTTTGGCCGGCAGGCGATTCCCGGTCGAGAACACCAAGAACAGGTCACCGCTCGAGTCGTGGCCGTAGCCGCCCACCCGGCCAAGTCCGACGGCCACCCTCTTCGCCACCCGTCGACACTGGACGGGCAGGAGTGGTGCATCCGTGGCGACCACCACGATGATCGAGCCGCCGTTGGGGGGCTCGTCCCACGCCGACGGCACCCGGTCTTTGCCGATGACGGACCCCACGGGCACGCCATCGACGCGGAGATCCTCACGCCGCCCATAGTTCGCCTGCACCAGCACCCCCACCGTGAACGTCCTCGGATCGGAGGCGACCACTCGGGACGAGGTGCCGATCCCCCCCTTGAACTCGTGGCAGATCATGCCGGTGCCCCCGCCGACGCAGCCCTCGGCAACGGGACCGCCCGACGCCGAGTCGTACGCCTCCCGGGCGTCCAATTCGGTCACCCCGAACTTCTCGATCTCGCTGAGCCAGCCGTCCCAGGTCTCGGCGACGACAGGTAGATGGAATGCGGCCTCCACGTCCAGCTCGACGGCCTTCTTCACCAGGAAGTCGCGGACCAGACCCACCTGGAAGGTGTTCGTGATCCCGATCGGCGAGCCGAGCAATCCCGACTCGTCGATCCAAGGTGTGCCGGTCATCTCTCCGTTGCCGCTGAAGTTGTGCCAGGCGGCGAACATGTGGTTCGACCAGACGTCGTCGGCAGGGATGACCATGGTCACACCCGTCCTCAGCACCGCCGGCTCGTCGCTCGTCACCGTGGCGTGGCCGACCTTCACCCCTGGCACGTCAGTGATGGCGTTGAGCGGGCCAGGCGGCAGCCGGCCGATACTCACCCCCAGATCCCTCAGTCTCGTCACCGCGGGTCACGGTACATCCGGGAGGCGAGGCGAGGAGACGCTATTGGCCGGGAGCGGAGGGGCTGGGATTCGAACCCAGGAGACCCGTGAAGGGCCCAACGGTTTTCAAGACCGTCTCCTTAGACCACTCGGACACCCCTCCTCGATGTCGAGGAGTCGAGCGGAGGGGGTGGGATTCGAACCCACGAGGAGGTGCAACCCCCTACGGCATTTCGAGTGCCGCGCACTAGACCGGACTATGCGACCCCTCCAGGGGACAAGGGCCAAACAGGCCCCGCTTCGCGGAGGGAGAGGGATTTGAACCCTCGAGGGAGCGTAAACCCCCAACGGCATTTCCAGTGCCGCGCACTAGACCGGACTATGCGATCCCTCCATGGAGTACTCCGTACTCCGCGCCCGTACCCTGTACGGGACCAGCAAGGATACCGGCCCCTCATGAACCAACCCATATCCACAGATGCCTATGCCGGCGCCATGGAGCAAGCCCTCGTGCTCGCCCGGGAGGCGAGCGACGCGGGCGACGTCCCGGTGGGCGCCGTCCTCATGGACAGTGCCGGAGACATCGTCGCGGGAGATCGCAACCGTCGTGAAGAGCTCTCCGATCCCGTGGCCCACGCCGAGATGCTCGTCATCTCAGCCCGGGCGCGGGAGATTCGGGACTGGCGGCTGACCGGCCACACCCTGGTCGTGACCCTGGAGCCGTGCGTCATGTGCTCGGGAGCTGCGGTGTGGGCGCGTCTCGACCGGATCGTGTACGGGGCCGCCGACCTCAAGGCGGGCGGCGCCTGGTCGCTGTACAACATCCCTCAGGACAAGCGCCTCAATCATCGGGTCGAGATGACCCAGGGCCTCTTCGCCGAGGAGTCGGCGGAGCTCCTAGCCGGCTTCTTTGCCCGCCATCGCTAGCTGGCCGGCGACCATCCTCCGGTCCCATCCCAGGTAGAGGACACTCCCGACCACCAGGCTCACCCCGGTGACCGAGAAGGCCAGGAGATAGCTGGACATGTCGATCATCAGCCCCACCAGCGGCGCGCCGACCAGCAGGGCGACATCGAAGAGCGAGGTGAAGATGGCCACCGCCGACCCCCGTTCCGATTCCCGGGCCCGGTTGACCACCTCCGACGAGAGGAGCGGGAAGGCCGCACCGTGAGCCATGCCTGCCATGCCCGCCGCCAGGACGAGCAGCGCCGCGTGATTGGCCACGGACATGACGCCGAGTCCGAGGCCGTAGAGGGCCAATGATCCGACCAGCAACGGGCGGTGCGGGATCACGTCGTAGAGCCGCCCCCCGATGATTCGGGTGATGGCGGCGATGGCGCCGTACGCGGCGAAGAAGATGCCCGTGGTTCCCACCCCCCGGTCGAGGACGAAAGTGCGGGTGAACGTGAAGACCGCCTCCATGCCGATGGCGAACATCAGCGTGGCGAACCAGAGCGGCAACAGGTTGCGCTGGGCGAAAGCCGCCCAGAACCCGCGGCGCGGCTCCGGCTTGCGGATCGGAAGCACGGGGAGGGTCCAGAAGATCGACCAGGAGACGACCATGCAGACCGCCGCCGCCACGAACAGGCCCGGGTAGCCGAAGCCGTCGATGACCACGTCGCCGAAGAATCCGCCGGTGGCGATGGGAATCAGGCCCGACAGGCCGTAGATGGCCAGCCCCTGGGTCCGGGTCACGACGGGGATCGAGTCCGCCGCGTAGGTGAGGATCGTCGTGAACATGGCCAGTTGGAGAACCCGCTGGACCAGGAACAGCGCCCAGAGGTAGGGGCCCCAGGTCTCGGTGGTGGCCAGCACCAGGACGACCACGGCGTTGGCGGCGCCCGAGATCAGGATGACGGTGCGGCGGTGGGTGAGGTCGAGGATTCGGCCGAGGAGGGGGCGGAACATGAGCGACGCGACGGCCGTCACCGAGTAGAGGAGGCCGATCCGACCTTCGGAGGCGCCCAGGTTGGAGAAGTACCCCGGGACGTGGATCAGGAACGCGAAGCAGAGCTCCTGAAAGAGAGCTGCGGCGAAGAGCCGCGGGAAAGTCTCTCCAAAGCGCCGGGACGACATGACCGACCGACGGTAACGGTTCTGAAAGGCGACTTGATCGTGACCCCGCCGTCGAGACACGGTGGACGCCGTCAACGACGGGCGTGAGCTCGGGCAGGGCTGTCCCTGGCACCCGGAGCGGACCACTTAGGGCTGCTTCCTTCCGGACCTGACCCGGTTCGCGGCGCTCCGCCGCCGAGGACCCTGCCGTCAGCACCTCGTTTCCGCCGTCAGGAGCGATGAAGCCCCCGGCGCGTCGTGTCCCTCGGGCGGGGAATTCGGCCCCGCGTGAAGAGGGTTTCGGGTTCAGGGCACCCCTAGCGCCCCGCCTACACGATCGGTGTCAGGGTACCCAATACCCCAGGATGTCTCCGCCACTCGTGAGGGGACAAGTCCTATTGCTTGCGGAGGCGGACGCCGTAGACGAATCCGAAGAGACCCGACCTCCAGACCTCCTCCAGCACCAGAGGGCCGTCGGCGAACATGTCTTCCGGTTGCGGCAGCGAGTCGAGGCTGCGGTGGAGGTACCAGTACTCCCCGGGCGCACCGGCGAACAACAGCCCCACCAGCGGAAGCACGATGGCCGTGCTCAGCCGGTGGAGCATCCGCAGCCAGGCGTTCTTGGGCCGTCCGAGGTCGATGATCACCGCCACGCCTCCCGGCTCCAGCACACGCGCGATCTCTTCGAGGGTGACGGTCACCGAAGTGAGGTTGCGGAAGACGTAGGCGGAGAACACCCCGGCGAAGGCCCCGTCAGCGAAGGGGAGCTTCTCCCCGTACCCGACGACCCGGGCGGGGACTGGGCTCAGCGCCAGCATCTCAGGCACGGGGTCGAGGCCCACCACGGGACGGTCCCCGAAGTCGGTGGCCCCGGTGCCGCACCCCAGGTCGAGGACCACGCCAGGGCCGAGCATGTCGACTCCGGTCTGGCGCCAGGCGCGCTCCCTACCCAGCGAGAGGATGGCGTTGAGGCGGTCGTAGCGGCGGGCGATCTTGGCGAAGACCCGGTCGGGCTGCGTCACGGTTCGATGGAGTCGAATCCGGTGTACGGGACCAAGGCCTTCGGGATACGCACCGAGCCGTCCATCTGCTGGTGGTTCTCCAGGATCGCCAGAATCGTCCGGCCGACCGCGCAAGCGGTCCCGTTCAGGGTGTGGGCCACTTCGTTGGAGCCTTCGCCGCGGATCCGGACCCTCAGGCGGCGCGCCTGGAAGTCGGTGGTATTCGAGCACGAGGTGACTTCCCGGTAACGGCCCTCGCCGGGAAACCACGCCTCGATGTCGTACTTCTTCGCTGCGGAAGCCCCGAGGTCACCCGCCGCGATGTTGACGACGCGGTAGGGCACCTCCAGCTCCTGCACCAGCTTCTCCTCGATGGCCAGCATCCGATCGTGCATCTCGACCGATTCCTCGGGGCGGGCGAAAACGAACATCTCGACCTTGTCGAACTGGTGAACCCGGAAGATGCCGGCGGTGTCCTTGCCGTACGTCCCCGCCTCGCGGCGAAAGCAGGTGGAGAAGCCGGCGTATCGAAGCGGCAGGTCGGCGGGATCGAGGATCTCGTCCATGTGATAGGCGGCGAGAGGCACCTCCGCCGTCCCCACCAGGAACAGCTCGTCCTTGGGGACCTCGTAGACCTGCTCTCTCGCCTCGGGGAAGAAGCCGGTGCCCTCGAGGGCAGCTTCCTTGACGAGCACGGGCGGGATCATCGGCGTGAACCCCTCCGAGACGAGGTGATCCATGGCCCACCGGACCAGGGAGAACTCCAGCATGGCTCCCTTGCCCTTCAGGTATCCGAACCGGGAGCCGGAGACCTTGGCGGCGCGTTCGGTGTCGATGATGTCGAGCCGGGAGCCCAATGAGGCATGGTCGGTGCCCTCGCTGAGGATGTCACCGTGACGGCGGATCTCGACGGAGTCCTCCTCGGTGAACCCGTCGGCGGCGTCGTCGGCGACGAGGTTGGGCACCTCCAGCCAGGCAAGTCGGAACTCCGCTCCGAGCCGATCGGCCTCGGCCGTCTTCTCCTTCACCTTGTCCGCCAGGTCGGCGACCGCTGCGATGGCCTTCTCTTTGTCCTCGGGCCCGAGGGTGGCGATCTCCCGCCCAGCCTCCTTCTGCGCAGCCCTCAGCGCTTCGGCCTCGCGCAGTGCGGCCCGATGGCGGCCTTCCAGCTCCACCAGGGGGTCGAGATCCAGCTTCGAACCGCGACGATCGAGAGAGCGGCGTATGGCCGCGGGATCGTCACGGAGAAGACGGGGATCGAGCATTTGTCAGGCGATGGTAAGGCTCAGTCGTCGCCGACCCGGAACTGAACCTGGATCAGGTTGTCCTCGAGATCGACATCGGGCGAGTCCACCACGATCGACGCCGTCACCTGATAGACCAAGCCGGGCACGACTTCGATCGGGTCGAAGACCAGGGTCACCTGACGCTCGGGGGCGAGGGGGTCGATCGTCGCCACCATCTCCACCGTCTCCGGGCCCCCTTCGAGCACGAGGATCAACTGCTCGACCTCGCTGTCGATGTTGCCCACGTTGGACACCACAACCGAGAAGGTGACCTGTTCCGAGATCGGCACGACCGCCTGGTCGTTGGCGTCGACCTGCCACTCGGGGTCCGCCACGAGCGAGCTCACCCGCAGCCCCGGCCTCAGGCCGAGCGTGTTCTGGTCGGATCGGGCGCTGTCCACGAGGATCAACCCGACGGTGAGGTGCGGACCGGTGGCCGGCGACATCACGATCTCGGGGAAAGGCGTCATCGGCGCGGGCATGTCGTCCCGCTCCATGTCCTCCAGCAAGCGGGCCCACAGGGCATCCCCGGCTCGCAAGAGGGCCAGCCCGGCCACGACTTCATCGATCGCGGCGTTGTCCTGTGGATTGTCGGCCGCATGGAGGAGGCCCGCTGACAGCCCCGCGACACCCTCCTGCCAGGCGGTGATTGACTGCCGGTAGAGGGCACGGACCGGGAGCACCGCTGCCGTGGGCGGCTCTTCGTCGGCGACGGCTGCGGCGTCCGCCAGATCGGCCACGATCCCGTCCATCGCGGTCGTGAACTCGACGCGGCTGATCGTGCTGAGGCGGGTGGTCACTGCGGAGAGGGCAGACCCGCCGTCCGAGATGTCCCCTGCCCCGTCGCGCAGACTCGTCAGGTAGTCGATCTGGGCCCTGGTCTCAGCCCCTGAAGCGGTGACGACGATCCCGAGAACGATGACGCCGACGACGATGAGCGGCAGAACTAGCCGTCCCACCAGGCGCCGGCGTGGGCGGGATGGAATGTCGAAGGTCAACGTGGGCGAGGGGGGACTTGAACCCCCACGTTCTTGCGAACACAGGAACCTGAATCCTGCGCGTCTGCCAATTCCGCCACTCGCCCGGGGATTCGCCGCAAATCGTACCGTCAGCCAGGTGGTTCTGGTAGTCGCCCATTCCCGACGAGGCCGTAACCTGCCGAGAATGAACGTGGTTCGCGGCCTGGAGCGACGCCTCGAACGGCTCCTCGAAGGTGCCGGTCGCGTGTTCTCCGGCCGTCTCCACCCGGCCGAAATCGCCGGCCGGCTGGCCCGCGAGGCCGATTTCGCACGTTTCGAGCACGACACCGGCCCGGCCACGGCGAACAACTACACCCTTCTGGTCAACAAACGAGACCTCGACGGCAATCCCGAGGACCTGGAGGCCAGGCTGACGGCCGAGCTCGGTCGGTACACGGCGGAACAGGGGCTGCGCCTGGAGGGCCCGGTCCGGGTGCGAGTGCAGGGTTCCGACCTGGTCGCCGCCGGATCGATCTCGTGTCACGCCGAAGTGGTACCGGGGCGTCTGGCCGTGTGGGGGAAGCTGATCTCGGACAGCGGCACCATCGGCGTGGGGCACAACCGGGCGACGGTCGGGAGGACCGAGCCCGCCGACGTCAGGATCGGCGTTCAGTCGGTGAGTCGGCGCCATGCCCTCATCTGGCGCGAAGGGGGCAAGGCTTTCATCGTCGACCTCGGCTCGGCCAACGGGACGACGGTGGACGGCGTGCCCGTGCACGACGAACCGGTCGCGCTGCAGTCGGGCTCGACCGTGGCCTTCGCCGGCCAGCCGTTCCGGTGGATGGAGGAACGCGATGCCTGATCTGATCCTCGCTCTGCTCCGCATCATCTTCCTCGGCCTCGTGTACTTGTTCGTGTGGCAGATCGCCCGAGCCATCGGGTCCCACCTGGGGATCTCGGTGCGACGGCCACGGCGCGAGGGTCGGCGGATCCTCTTCGTGCGGTCCGACACCAACGCCGGACAGGAGGTGGAGGTGAGCAACGTCCTGGTGATGGGCCGCTCCGACGAGGCGGATGTTGTCCTCGGCGACCCCTACGCTTCCGACTTCCACATGCGTTTGGTGGCGGCGGAGAACGGGATCACGCTTCACGATTTGGGAAGCACCAACGGCACCTACGTCAACGGGCGCCGGGTCACGGCACCCCTGCAACTCCGCCGCGGCGACACGATTCAGGTGGGCAAGACCGTCATGGAGGTCAGATGAGGTTCATCTGGTCGGCTGCCAGCCATCAGGGGATGGTGAGGCAGAACAACGAAGACGCACTGTTCCCGGACTCGGCCGGAGAGGCCGACGGCCCGGTCACGCTCATGGTCGCCGACGGCATGGGCGGGCACGTCGCCGGCGAGGTGGCGTCGCGTCTGGCCGTCAACGCCGCCGCGGCCGTGGACCTCTCGCCTTCGGACCGGGTGGCCGCGGGCAACCGCGCCATCCGTGAGGAGGTGGCCCGCGAGCCCAGCCTCGAGGGCATGGGCACCACGATGACCCTGGTTGCGCTCGACCCCGAAGGCGTCGCACGGTTCGCCCATGTCGGGGACAGCCGGGCCTACCTGCGTCGCGAAGGCGAGCTGCGCCAGGTGACCCAGGACCACACCGTCGCCGCCGAGTACGTCGCCAGCGGCCGCATCGCACCCGAAGAGGCCTCGAGCCACCCGCAGCGGCACATGCTGACCCGAACTCTGGGCCTCACCCGATTCGTCAACGTCGACGAGGTCGAAGTGTCGTTGCAGGCCGGCGACCGAATCCTCTTGTGCTCTGACGGGCTCACCGAGATGATCTCCGATTCGAAGATCGCCGAGATCCTCTCCGAGAGAGGCGTCGAAGAGGCGGCGTGGAATCTCATCGACCTGGCCAACGCCGCCGGCGGTATCGACAACATCTCGGTGATCGTCATCGACGTCCAGGACTGACATGACCCGTAGGGCCGAACTGGCCAGCATCGTCACCGCCTCCGCCCTGGCCTCATTGGGAGTCACCCTGGTCAACTTCGCCCGCGACGATGGCGTCGACGTCCAGGTGGGCGTGACCTTCCTCGTGTTCGTCATCGCGTTCGGCGGCATGTCCCTGGCGGCGCGTTCGTGGGCGCCGAAGGCCAGCCCGCTCCTCCTCCCCCTGGTCGTGGCGATCACGGGAATCGGCTTCATGTCCATCTACTCGCTCTCCACGCAGCGCGCCGGCCTGCAGCGGTGGTGGATCCTGATCGGTGCGGCGCTGGCATCGCTCGTGCTGTGGCTCTTGTCCCGCGGCGGCACGTCTCTCTTGCGCCGCTACCGGAACCTGATCCTGCTGGTCTCCGTCGGCTTGCTCCTCCTGCCGATGCTGCCCAGCGGATGGGGCTTCCCGCTCCGGGGACTGGAGCAGGGCGGATCGAGGCTCTGGGTCACCCTCGATCTCGGTTTCCTGACCATCGGGTTCCAGCCGGGCGAGCTCGCCAAGCTGGGGATGGTCATCTTCATCGCCGGCTACCTGGCCGATCACCAGAGGGCCTTGCGCGAGGCGCACCGCCGCATCGGGCCGTTCCGCTTCCCGGAGCCCCGCCAGTTGATCCCCTTGCTCGTCGCCTGGGGCGCCAGCGTCCTCATCCTCATCTCGCAGCGGGACCTGGGCGCCTCGATCCTGCTGTTCGCCGGCTTCGTCCTCTTGCTGTATGCCGCCACGAGCACTTCGGGTTATCTCGTCACCGGCGGCCTGCTCACGGTGCTGGCCGGGATCGCGGCCTACTTCACCTTCGACCACGTCCAGCGCCGTGTCGTCGCATGGCTTTGGCCGTTCGAGAACTACGCGGACGAGGGCTACCAGATCGCCCAGGGGGCCTTCGCCCTGGCTTCGGGCAGCCTCGCCGGGGCCGGTCCCGGTCTGGGCCGGCCCGACCTCATCCCCAACGCCGCCACCGACTTCATCTTTGCCGCCGTGGGCGAGGAGTTGGGGTTCGCCGGGTCGGTGGTGGTCCTGGCCCTGTACGGGCTGCTGGTGGCCGTGGGCCTCGGCATCGCGTTTCGCAGTCGCGACACCTTCCGCAAGCTGCTCGCGGCCGGCCTCATCCTCACGCTCGGTGTCCAGGTGTTTCTCATCGTCGGGGGCGTTCTCCGGCTCGTGCCCCTCACGGGCATCACGCTCCCGTTCATGTCGTACGGCGGCTCGGCCCTGGTGGGCAACCTCATCCTGATCGCCCTCCTGCTCCGGATCAGCCATGAGGAAGCGACATGAACGGTCCCATACGCCGCCTGGCGGTCGGTCTGTTCATCGCCTTCGGCGCCCTCCTCTTCGCCGTCACCTGGGTGCAGGTGGTCCGCGCCGACGAGCTCAAGCTCGATCCCAGGAACCCCCGGCCGGCTCTGACGGCTCGAGGCAAGGAGCGCGGCATCATTGTCACCGCAGACGGGACTGTGGTCGCCCGGTCGGTGCAGGAAGAGGAAAGCCGGGACTTCGTGCGCGAGTATCCGGAGGGGGAGTCCTTCGCTCACGTGGTGGGGTACTCCTCGTTCCTCGTCGGCGAGTCCGGGCTGGAGGCTGCCTACTCCAGCCAGCTCCGGTCGCGACGGGACCTCACCATCAGCGACATCATCGCCGCCATCTTCGGTGCGGACCTCCGGCCCCGGAACCTCGAGATAACCGTGGACGCGCGGCTGCAACGCGCCGCCGCAGAAGGGCTGGCCGACTACGCGGGCGCGGTGGTGGCACTGGACCCGGCCACCGGAGCGGTGCTGGCTTCGTACTCCAACCCGTCGTTCGATCCCGCGCTGCTGGCCAGCGACGAGGCCGCGGCCAACTGGGAGGAATTGATCGTCGACCCTTCCGCCCCGTTGAGCGACCGCGCCACCCGGGAGCTCTTCGCCCCCGGATCAACCTTCAAGACCGTCGTAGCCGCAGCGGCGATGGACACCGACGTCGCCGGTCCGAGCACCGTGTTCGCCGACCCGGTCCAGTTCCAGCTGCCCGGGTCGACGGCGACCATCTCCAACTTCAGCGGCCGAGCCTGCGGTGATGGCAACTCGGTTCAGCTGCGCCGTGCGTTCGTCCGCAGCTGCAACACCATCTTCGCCGACCTCGCCATCCAGACGGGGGCGGCCAACATCGGTCTCACCGCCGAAGGCATGGGCTGGAACTCGGCCATCGACTTCCCGTGGACGATCCCGCAGGCCACATGGCGGACCGAGGAGCTCGCCATCGACCCGGCGGCTCTGGGCCAGAGCGGCATCGGGGAACGCGACGTGCGTGCCGCGCCGTTGCACATGGCGATGGTTGCGGCGACCGTGGCCAACGACGGGGTGGCGGTCACGCCGTACCTGGTGCGACGCGTGTTCGACGCCGACGGTGTGACCGTCGAGGAGGCGGAGTCGGCGCCAATCGGGCGCGCCATGTCGTCGGAGACGGCCGCCACACTGCGTGAGTTGATGACCCAGGTGGTCACCGACGGCACGGGGACCGGTGCCGCGGTCTCGGGTGTCCAGGTGGCAGGCAAGACGGGCACGGCAACCGGCATCGGCGGCTTCGCCAACGCCTGGTTCATCGGGTTCGCCCCGGCCGAAGACCCCCAGATCGCGTTCGCCGTCCTGGTCCAGGGCAACCAGCAGACCGGCCCCGACGCCACCGGGGGCAGACTCGCAGCCCCGATCGCCGCCCGCCTCGTGGAGGCCTGGATTGAAACCACCCGCTGAGTTGAAACGTCACACTTCCTACAATCGCCTGACCGCATGCAGACCCCCACGGCGCTGACCGAGCGCTACCACATCACGTCCCACCTCGCCCGCGGGGGAATGGCGGACGTCTACGAGGGACAGGACACCCTTCTCAACCGGCGTGTCGCCATCAAGGTGCTCCACTCCCAGTACTCGTCGGACGAGGCGTTCGTGAAGCGTTTCCGGCGTGAGGCACAGGCCGCCGCCAATCTCAGCCACCCCAACATCGTCGGGATCTACGACTGGGGGCAAGCTCAGAACACCTACTTCATCGTCATGGAGATAGTCGAGGGCCGATCGCTGCGCGACGTCCTCAAGTCGGAGGGTGCCCTCCTCCCCCGGCGCGCCATCGAGATCGCCTCCGAGACCGCCGCAGCTCTCTCGGTGGCCCATCGTGCCGGGTTGGTCCACCGCGATGTCAAGCCCGGAAACATCCTCCTCGCTCGCGACGGGACGGTGAAGGTGACCGACTTCGGGATCGCCCGGGCTTGGGACGACAGCCAGGAGCTCACCCGCACCGGAGCGGTGATCGGCACCGCCACCTACTTCAGCCCGGAGCAGGCCCAGGGAGCCCCTGCCGACGGGCGCAGCGACGTGTACGCGCTCGGCGTGGTCCTCTACGAGATGCTCACCGGCCGGCCGCCATTCCTGGGTGACAGCCCGATGTCAGTCGCCTTCCAGCACGTGTCCGCCGAGGCGCCGGTGCCGTCGTCGCTCAATCCCGATGTTGGGCCAGACCTGGACACGGTGGTGATGAAGGCCCTGCGCAAAGACCCTTCGGCCCGTTATCAGTCGGCGGAGGAGATGCGACAGGACCTGCTCGCCCTGCTCAAGGGCGAGCCGGTCGAAGCCGAGGTCTTGGTCCCGGCGGTGGTGGGCGGAGAAGACCGCACCAAGGTGCTGCCCACTGTCCCGCCGCCGACGGCGCTTCCCGACGAGGTCTACCGGCAGATCGAGGAGGAGCCCCCCTCCCAGCTCCCCTTCATCATCACCGCCTTCGGCCTCCTGGCCGCGCTGGGGATCCTGCTCTTCATCCTCTTCCAGGCGACCGGCGGTTCCGGAGAGGACACGGTTCCGGTCCCGGACCTGACCGGGATGACCCAGGAGGCCGCCTTGCAGGCTCTGCGAGCCGAAGATCTCGTCGGCAACCTGGTCCCCGAGACCAACGACGAGATCGAGGCGGGAATCGTCATCCGCACCGACCCCGCCGCCGAGGAGCCGGCGGAGGTCGGCTCGATCGTCACCGTCTACGTGTCCTCCGGTCCTGCGGAAGTACCGGTGCCACCCGTTGTCGGACAACCTCTGGAGACGGCGCGGCAGATGATCGAAGCCGCCGGGCTCACCGAGGGGCAGGTGACCGATCGGCCCGACGCCGATTTCCAGCCTGGTGTGGTTTTGGAGCAGAACCCCCCGGCCGGGGTTCGGGTCGGGAGCGGGGCACCCATCAACCTCGTGGTCTCCAGCGGCCCCGAGACCGTGGTGATTCCCGACGTGGTCGGCGACTCGGAGCGTGATGCCACCGCCGAGCTGAACAGCCTGGGTCTGCTGGTCAGGCCGCAGGACGAGTACTCGGAGACGGTGGCCGAGGGGCTCGTCATTCGCACCGACCCCGTCGCGGGGACCGAGGGAGTGATCGGCGACACGGTTCTGGTCGTGGTCTCGCAGGGCCCGGCGCCCGTGCAGGTGCCCAACCTCCTCGGCATGACCGAGAACCAGGCGAGACAGGCAGTCGAAGCGCTGGGGTTGAGCCTCAACGTCTCGGCCGCCCGCCAGCCCGTGGTTGATCCTGCTCAGGACGGCGTCGTGGTCAATCAGGTTCCGACTGCGGGGCTGACCGTGAACAAGGGAAGCACCGTGACGATCACCCTGGGCCAGTATCAGGCGCCGCCGTCGACCACGACCATCCCGCCGACGACCACGACCATCCCGGCGCCGTAGCGTCAGCGGTAGTTGGTGGTCATGGCGAAGCCGATGGCGATCGCCACCAGCCCGCCGAACATGACCAGCTGGTCGAGCTGAAACACGAACCGAACCAGCACGAGGATCACCCCGAGCACCATCAGGCCTGCCATGACCGCGACATACCAGGTGGGGCTTGGTTCTTTGGCCTTGGCTGCCGCCTCGGCGGCCGGTGACATCGGCCGGCTCTTCGGCTTGCGACGCTTCGACTCAGGCATGCGTTGCCGAGGCTAGCGAAACGCCTCCAGCCGAGGGAAATGACTTACACGGGTGTGATTTATCGACAGCCTGTGGGCAAGTCAGTGGATAACTACACAGGTGTGATTAGCCCTGCGGTCGCCAGACCGGGACCATCTCCTCCCGGCAGTGCTTGGGCGCCTTGTCCTCGGCCACATTGACCATCCTCATGGTGAGCTCGGCACCGCAGACCGTGCAGCGGTAGTCCTGATCGGCGACGACCACGTCCGAAGGGTCGATCTCAGGCGGCTTGGTGGAGAGCATCCGGATCAAGGCCACGGACACGACCCAGACAACGGCACCGATCCCCAGCGCAACCAGAACCTCCGGAAAGGTCATCATAGATTTCTCCCCCGTGCGTAAGCATGGGGGAGTGCCCCGAAGGGGTGAGGGGGCGCGAGCGAAGCGAGCCAGAAGGTCAAAGACGCTCCAAGATCGTGGCGTTGGCCATGCCACCGCCCTCACACATGGTCTGCAGCCCGTACCGGCCGCCGGTCCGCTCCAGTTCATGGAGCAAGGTCGTCATCACCCTCGCGCCCGAGCCACCGAGCGGGTGGCCGAGGGCGATCGCTCCCCCGTTGACGTTGGTGCGCTCCCACAGGGCCATCGGGTCCGTGCCGCCGTACTCCATCCGCCAGGCGGCGATCACCGAGGCGAACGCCTCGTTGACCTCGAACAGGTCGATGTCGTCGATGGACAGGCCTGATCGCACCAAAGCCTTCTCCGTCGCCGGGATCGGGCCGGTGAGCATGATCACGGGATCGACGCCTGCCATGGTCATGGTCCGGACCACCGCCCGCGGCCGGTAGCCGAGGCGTTCGGCCACATCCTCGCCCATCACCAGGATGGCGGCAGCGCCGTCGGAGATCTGGGAAGAGTTGCCGGCGGTGACCTTGCCGTCGACCTGGAACGCGGGCTGCAGCGAAGCCAGCTTCTCGATACTCGTGTCCGGCCGGATGCCCTCGTCGCGGGTGACGAGCCTGGTCTTCCCAGCTTCATCGGTGACCTCCACGGGCACGATCTGGGTCTCGAATCGCCCCTCCTCGGTGGCTCGCGCCGCCCGCTGGTGCGAATCGAGCGAGATCTGGTCCATCTCCTCCCTCGAGATGCCCCACTTCTCCGCGATCATCTCGGCAGAGATCCCCTGGGGGACGAGGCCGTTGGCGTAGCGCTCCATCATGCGAGTGCCGAATGGGAGGCCAGGGCCGTTCTGGACCGACGAGCCCATCGGAACCCGAGTCATCGACTCCACACCGGCGGCGACGACGATGTCCTGGACCCCCGACATCACGGCCTGGGCGGCGAAGTGGACCGCCTGTTGGGAAGAGCCGCACTGACGGTCGATGGTGACACCAGGTACCGATTCGGGGAATCCGGCCGCCAGCAGCGCGTTGCGGCCGACGTTGTAGGCCTGCTCGCCGACCTGGCCCACGTTTCCCATGATCACGTCGTCGACGAGGCCCGGATCGAGGTCGTTGCGCTCGACGATGGCTTGAAGGGGGATGGCGGCGAGGTCGACGGCGTGGATGTCCCTGAGCACCCCGTTGCGCCGACCCACAGGGGTCCGGACGGCGTCCACGATCACGGCGTTGCGCATGTCACTCCTCTTTCGCGGCCGGTGGAGACGATGGGACTCGAACCCACGACCCCCGGCTTGCAAAGCCGGTGCTCTTCCAGCTGAGCTACGTCCCCGGACACCTCAATGGTACCGGGGCGGGAAAACCACCCATCGGCCATTCCGCGGCCATGGATATCATCCCGCCTCTCAAGGAGGAGACACCAGTGTTCAAGAGGCTCACCTTCCTGCTCGCTCTCGGTGCTTTGGCCCTGGCCGCCTGCACCAACGGAGCGGACGGATCAACCACCACCGCTGCCGGGGGCGACTGCGGGCCGGAGCACCCTGCTCTGCACGAGTCGGGCAAACTGACCGTTGCCACCGGCGACGTCGTGTTCCCGCCATGGATGCTCGACGACGACCCGGCCGGCGGCGAGGGGTTCGAGAACTCGATCGTGTACGCCGTGGCCGAGGAACTCGGCTTCGCGCGTGAGGACGTCGTCTGGGTCCGGACCACCTTCGACGAGGCCCTCGTCACGGGCGACAAGGCCTACGACTTCAACATCCAGCAGTTCTCGATCACTCCCGAGAGGGCCGAAGTGTTCGACTTCTCCGACCCCTATTACGTGGAGGAGAAGGCGCTGGTCGCGTTCCCCGACAGCCTCGACGGCGAGCCCGCCACCCTCGCCGACATCCAGGGCCTCAACTACGGGGCGATGATCGGCACGACCGACCTCGCCTACATCGAGGACAAGATCGGCGCCACGGACGTCGACGTGTTCGACGAGTTGGCCGACGTGTTCCTCGCCATGGAGGGCAAGCAGATCGACGCGACCGTCGTGGGACTTCCGACCGCCCTGTTTGCCACGGCCGTCCAGGTCCCGGACGCGACCATCGCCGCGATCCTCCCCGACTCGGAAGGGGAAGACGGCCTGGGCATGCTGTTCGAGAAGGGCAACGGGTTCGTGTCCTGCGTCAACGACGCCCTCGCTGCCCTGGATTCAGCCGGCACGCTCGACGAGCTGGCGACCGAGTGGCTCGCCGATGGGGGCGAGATCCCGCGCCTGACCGAATGACCGATCCTGACCGCAGCGTGCCGGCGCCACCGCCGCCGGCTCGCCAGCGGGTGACGCCCAGAGAGCGTTGGACTCCGGTGCTGACGAGCGTCGTCAGCACCGGAGTCGTGTTCGGCCTCGTCGCGTGGTGGATCACCTCGGCGGAACAATGGCCCGCCCTCCGCCGGCAGTTCTTCTCCCTCGAGGCCATCCGGGAGTCGTTCCCTCAGGTCATGCGCGGGTTCTGGGTCAACATGCGCGTCTGGGTCATCTCCATGATCCTGATCATGCTGATCTCGCTCGTCTTCGCCGCGTTGCGATCGCTGCGGGGGCCGCTGTTCGCCCCTTTCCGGGTGTTCACCGTGGTCTACATCGACCTGCTCCGGGGGCTGCCCGCGCTCCTCCTCGTCCTGCTCCTCGGGCTCGGGGTCCCGGCTCTCCAGTTGCCCGGGGTGCCGAACAGCAGCCTGTTCTGGGGAACCGTGGCGCTCGTCGCCAGCTACGTGGCCTACACCACCGAGGTGTATCGCTCCGGCATCGAGGCGGTACACGACTCCCAGCGCGCCGCGGCCAAAGCACTCGGGCTGTCGCAGTGGCAGACCCTCCGCCACGCCATCCTCCCGCAGGCGGTGCGCAACGTGTTTCCCGCCCTGCTCAACCTCGCCGTGGCCCTGCAGAAGGACGTGGCCCTGCTGTCGATCATCGGAGTCCGGGATGCGGTCAGGGAGGCCCGCATCTACACCGCGGAGACCTTCAACTTCTCCAGCCTCATCGGTGCCGCATTGCTGTTCCTCCTCGCCAGCATCCCGATGGCCCGGCTCGCGGACTGGGTGACCCGTCGCGACCAGGAACGGCGACTGCAGAGGACGATGTGATGCGCCGGGTCGAGATCCAGGACCTGACCAAGTACTACGGGGACAAGCTCGTCCTCCACGGCATCAACATGGGTGTGGACGAGCACGAGGTGGTCGTGCTCATCGGACCGTCAGGATCGGGCAAGTCAACCGTGCTCCGCTGCATCAACCGTCTGGTCCCCTTCGACTACGGGAAGATCCTCCTCGACGGCGTGTCGATCGAGGACCCGGCGTTGGGGGGAAACGAGATCCCGAAGCGCGTGGGGATCGTGTTCCAGTCGTACAACCTGTTCCCGCACCTGACCGTGCTGGACAACGTCACCCTGGCGCCGCGCAAGGTGCACGGCCTCGATCGCGACGAGGCAGAGTCACGGGCGCGAGAGGTGCTGGCCACACTGGGGATCGCCGACCTCGCCGAGTCCTACCCGGACAAGCTGTCGTCGGGCCAGCAGCAGCGCGTCGCCATCGTCCGGGCGTTGGTCAACGACCCCGAGGTCCTCCTTCTCGACGAGATCACCGCCGCCTTGGACCCGGAGCTGGTGGGAGGGGTCTTGTCTGTGATCCGCGGGCTGAAGGAAGAGGGGATGACGATGATCATCGTCACCCACGAGATGGGATTCGCCCGTGAGGTCGCCGACCGGGTGTACTTCCTCGACCAGGCCCGCATCCTCGAGGAGGGACCTCCGGCACGGGTCTTCTCCGACCCGGAGCACCCGCGAACTCGACAGTTCCTGCAGCGGATAATCGAGGCCGGCCGCCTGTAACCTCACCCTCGATGAGGGTGATCCTCAACATCATCTGGCTGCTGATCGCCGGCATCGAGCTGGCCTTGGTCTACGCCGTGACGGGTTTCGTCCTCTGCCTCACGGTGATCGGGATCCCGTTCGGAGTCCAGTTGTTCAAGCTCGCCGGATTCGCCATCTGGCCGTTCGGCCGGGCGGCGGTCCCTGATCCGGGCGCAAACGCCGCGGTCTCGGCGATCGGGAATCTGCTCTGGGTGATCCTGGTCGGGTGGTGGCTGGCCCTCTTGCACGTCGTCATCGGCCTGCTCCTGTGCATCACGCTCATCGGGATCCCCCTCGGGGTGGCCGTGCTCAAGATGACCGGTCTGGCCCTGTGGCCGTTCGGTCGGAGCATCGTCACCATCACCGGCACCAACGGGCTTCCACCCGGCTCGTACGCCATCTCGGCGACGCCCACCGGCTGACCACTTCCCGGTTGGCTCCGGACTCCTCCTAGGGTCTCACGGTCATGTTGGAGCAGGAGAAGATCTACGACTCGCCGTCGGGCTGGGTGGCCGACCACATCCAGGAGTACGTGGAGAGCGGGGGCGAAAAGGGCCACATGTGGCGGGACGGCGTCCCGACCCTGTTGCTGATCACGCGGGGCAGGAAGACCGGCAAGCTGCGCCGGTCGGCCCTCATCTACGGCCGGATGGGAGACGCCTTCGTGGTGGTCGCATCCAAGGGAGGCCACCCCAGACACCCCATGTGGTACTTGAACCTGAAGGCGAACCCCGAGGTCGGGATCCAGGTCCGAGCCGAGACCCTCGAGGCCATGGCGCGGGATGCCACCGACGACGAACGGCCCTTCCTCTGGGAGCAGATGGCCGGGATCTGGCCGGCGTACGACGACTACCAGGAGAAGACCGTTCGGCGCATACCGCTGGTGGTCATCGAGCCGAGATAGTTGGGCCAGGCGAGTGATACGCTCCGCGCCACGCACAACAAGGGGGTCTTCGGTGAAGACGGGTCGCAAATTCTCATCTCTGGTCGTCGTTCTGGCCCTGCTCGCCGCATGTGGCGGGGGATCAGCCGACGACACGACTACGACCCAGCCGCAGGCGACGACCACGACTCCCGAGGCCACCACCACTGAGGCCGGCAACGGCAACGGCATGCCTTCTGCAGAGTGCCTCCAGGCCAGCGAGGCGATGGCCGAGGCGATGGAGAACTACGGCCAGGCATTCACGGGAGGCACCAGCGACTTCGGGATGGTCGCCGCACAACTCGATGCTCTGGCCGAGGCCGCTCCAGAGGTGATCCGTGACGACTTCCGGATCATGGCCGAGGAGTTGGGAGACTTCTACCGGGCCATGGAGGAGTTCGACTTCACCCCAGGCGCAACACCCACCCCCGAGCAACTGGCGGCGTTGCAGGCCGCCATGGAGAGCGTGGACGAGGAAGCCCTCACCGCGGCGACCGAGAACATCGAGTCCTGGGTGCAGGAGAACTGCAACTAGCGGACAACTCCTGTCCTGTTCTCCAGGGAGAGTCTCCGGAAGGAGGTACTCGATGGAGACCATGGAATGGCTGCTCGAATCGGATCCGTCGATCCGTTGGCAGGTGATGCGCGACCTGGGTGACGAGGCGGAGCCCATGTGGAGTGCCGAGCGCACCCGGGTGGCGACCGAAGGCTGGGGTGCGGAGCTTCTCGCCCTCCAGGACCACGACGGGCAGTGGGGCGGGGGCACCTACTTCCCGCTGTTCACGTCAACCTCCTGGACCCTGAGCCTCCTGCGGGACCTCGGCCTCGACCCCCAGAGCCCGGAGGCGACGCGCGCCGTCGACCTCGTCGAGGCGAACAGCCGGTGGGAGCACCAAGGGGAGCGCTTCTTCGACGGCGAAGTCGAGCCATGCATCAACGGCATGGCGGTCGCCATCGGCGCCTACTTCGGTAAGGACGTGTCCGGGATCGTCGACCGACTTCTCGGCGAGCAGATGGCAGACGGCGGCTGGAACTGTGAGCAGGAGAACGGGTCGACGCGCGGGGCATTCGGCTCCACGATCTGCGTCCTCGAAGGCCTGCTCGAGTATCAGCGGGCTCACGGCGGCTCCGAGGTCGCGGCGGCTCGCGCCCGGGGTGAGGAGTACCTGCTCGCCCGCGGCATGATGCGGCGCCTCTCCACCGGCGAAGTTCCAGAACAGGCCTGGCTCCGCTTCGCCTACCCCAATCGGTACGAGTACGACGTGCTTCGGGGACTCGACCACCTCCGGTCTTCCGGGTCGGCACCCGACCCCAGGATCGACGAGGCCGTGGAACTGGTGGCGTCGAAACGCGGGACCGACGGGCGTTGGGCCGTGGAGAACCCGGACGAGGGTGAGTTCAACCTCCGATTCCAGGACGACGACAGCGCCAGCCCATGGAACACTCTGCGAGCCATGCGAGTCCTCCGTTGGGCGGGTGTCGATTGACCGACGAACTGAGGATCGTCCCGGCCAACGAGGCCTCGTGTGAGGACCTCCAACTCGTCTTCGGCGACCGGGGCAACGGACACGTGTGCCAATGCCAGCGATACAAGCTGGCACCGAGGGAGTCTTTCGGCTCGGTGCCACGGCAGGAGCGGATGCTTCGGCTCTGGGAGCAGACGGACTGCGGCAACCCCGATTCGGATCG
>CAYLYQ010000007.1:56797-60326 GCA_964388105.1 uncultured Acidimicrobiaceae bacterium | reverse complement strand
CCCTTCGGGGTACTCCCCCGTGCTGCGCACGGGTGAGAAGTCCTACTCGCGCCCCCTCCCCCCTTCGGGGTACTCCCCCACGAAGTGGGGGAAGGTACCGCCGGCCGACCTGCGAGACGCTGCGGGGGTGTGGGGATTGGTCCCCCACGAAGTGGGGGAAGGTACCGCCGGCCGACGAAGGAGGCCGGGGGTAGGGGGCCGGTTCTCAACACGAGTACGCCAAGCGCCGTGGGGCCTTTTCCTTTGCCCGACCCGTGGCTATTCTGACTGCTGAAACGCTCATCTAGAGCGGCCGAGGGACAGGCCCGTCGACGCCGCGGCAACCGACTTTGAGCACGGTGCCAATGCCTGGACGATGAGTGACCCAAGGGCTCTCGGGCCCATGGTCCTCCGTCGGCGTTTCGCGAGAGACAAGAGGAGAGACCATGCGCAAGGCCTGGAGCATTTCGTGAACTACTTGGACGCCGTCGCGGCCGGAACCGTCATCTTCGACGGTGCCACCGGCACCAATCTGCAGCGAGTCAGTCTGACCATCGACGACTTCGGCGGCCCCCAGTTCGAAGGGTGCGTCGACATCCTCAGCGTCACCCGGCCCGATGTCATCGCCGATCTCCACCGCTCCTTCCTGGATGTGGGAGTCGACGTGGTCGAGACCAACTCGTTCGGCTCGTTCGCCATCCCCCTGGGTGAGTACGACATAGCCGACCGGGCGTACGAGATCTCGGCTGCCGCCGCGTCCGTCGCCCGCCAGACCGTCGACGAGTACATCGCACGCGACGGACGCCGTCGTTTCGTCGCCGGGTCGATGGGCCCGGGCACCAAGTTCGCCACGCTGGGCCAGGTCACGTATCGCGACCTCGCCGCCGCCTACCGCGATCAGGCCGCGGGGCTGATCGATGGTGGCGCCGACCTGCTGATCATCGAGACACAGTTCGACCTGCTCGGGGCCAAGGCCGCCATCGAAGGTGCTCGCCAGGCAATGCGATCCTCGGGTCGTGAAGTCCCTCTCCAGGTGCAGGTGACGATCGAGCTGACCGGACGGATGCTGCCCGGCACGGAGATCGGCGCCGCTCTTTCCGCGCTCTCGGCTGTGGGACCCGATGTCATCGGCCTCAATTGCGCCACCGGCCCCACCGAGATGTGGGAGCCGCTCCGTCACCTCGTCACTCACTCGCCGGTGCCCGTCTCGGCCATTCCCAACGCCGGTCTGCCCAAGGTCGTCGACGGGGAGATGGCCTACGACCTCGGTCCCGATGACCTGGCCGACCACCTGTCGCGGTTCGTCTCCGAGCTCGGCGTCGGCGTCATCGGCGGTTGTTGTGGGACAACACCCGAGCACCTGGCTGCTGTGGTCGCCGCCGTCCGCGGGACTGAGCCCAAGGACAGGATGCCGCGGCCTGTCGAGGCCGCCACCTCGATCTACTCGTCGGTCCCGTTCGACCAGGACACTTCGTTCCTGATCATCGGGGAGCGGGCCAACACCAACGGGTCGAAGGCGTTCCGGGAGGCTCTTCTGGCCGGCGACATCGAGAAGTGCGTCACGATCGGCCAGAGCCAGCTGCAGGAGGGGGCCCATCTCGTCGACCTCTGTGTCGACTACGTGGGCAGGGACGGTGTCGAAGACATGAGCCGGTTGGCCGCCTCGTTCGCCACGGACGTGGCGGCGCCGGTGGTGGTCGACTCGACGGAGCCCGAGGTCATGGAGGCCGCGCTCGAGCGGCTGGGAGGGCGGTCGGTCCTCAACAGCGCCAACCTCGAGGACGGGGAGGGCGAAGGCTCGCGTCTCGACCGGGTCTTCAGCCTCGCTCGCAAGCACGGCTCGGCGGTCATCTGCCTCGTGATCGACGAGACGGGCCAGGCGCGGACGGCCGACCACAAGCTCGAGATCGCCCACCGGATCCAGAAGCTCGCCACCGAGAAGTACGGGTTGTCCAACGGAGACCTGCTGTTCGACGCACTCACCTTCCCGCTGTCGACCGGTGGGGAGGACCTGCGAGGCGATGCCATGGAGACTCTTGAGGCGATCCGGAGGATCAAGTCCGAGATCCCCGGTGCCCGCACGGTGCTCGGTGTGTCCAACGTCTCGTTCGGCCTCAACCCGCCGGCCCGCCGGGCCCTCAACTCGGTGTTCCTCCACGAGGCGGTAGAGGCCGGGCTCGACGCAGCCATCGTCCACGCCGCCAAGATCGAGCCGCTGAACCGCATCGACCCCGACCAGCGGGAGGCGTGCCTTGACCTGATCTACGACCGCCGCCGGGAGGGGTACGACCCGCTGGAGCGGATCATCGAACTGTTCGCCGACGCGAAGGACGTCGACGAGTCGATCGACCGGTACGAGGGCCTGTCACTCGGGGAGCGTCTGGCCCGCCGCATCGTCGACGGAGACCAGGCCAACGTGGTCGAGGACCTCGACCTGGCTCTGGCCGAAGGCTGGAAGCCCCTCGACATCATCAACGACCACCTGCTCGCGGGGATGAAGGTCGTGGGGGAGCTGTTCGCCAGCGGCGAGATGCAGCTGCCCTTCGTGCTCAAGTCGGCCGAGACGATGAAGAAGTCCGTGGCGCATCTCGAGCCGTTGATGGAGCGGGCCGACGCCGCCAACCGGGGGTCGATCGTCATCGCCACGGTGGCCGGGGACGTCCACGACATCGGCAAGAACCTGGTCGACATCATCCTCCGGAACAACGGCTACACCGTCCACAACCTGGGCATCAAGGTCGGGATCTCCGAGCTGATCAGCGCCTACGAGGAGCACAAGGCGGACGCCATCGGGATGAGCGGTCTGCTCGTGAAGAGCACGCTGATCATGAAGGACAACCTGGACGAGCTGGCGAGACGGGGGCTGGGGAACACGCCCGTCCTCCTTGGGGGCGCGGCGCTGACCCGCAATTACGTCGAGGCCGACCTTCGCAGCCGCTATTCCGGCCCCCTGTACTACGGCAAGGACGCGTTCGCCGGGCTCGACGCCATGGCCCGCATCATGGCCGGAGAGCCCGCCCCTCTTCCTGAGACCCCGCGGGCGTCCCGGTTCGACCCCCTCGAACCGTCTCCCACACCAAGGCGGTCCCCCGAAGTGGTGACCGACAACGAGATCTTCGAGCCGCCCTTCCTCGGGAGCCGGGTGGTCAAGGGGATCTCCGTCGACGACATAGTCCCGTTCCTCAACCTCACGGCGCTGTTCCGCAACCAGTGGCAGTTCCGCCCCGAGCTCGACGAGAACGATCGTGAGTTCAAGCAGCGGGTTGGCCTCATCCTCAAAGGCGAGCTGGCCAAGGTGCGCACCGACGACCTCCTCGTGCCGCAGGTGGTCTACGGCTACTTCCCGGCCAATGGCGACGGCGATGAACTGGTGATCTGGTCGGATGAGCAGCGGAGCTCGGAGGTCACGAGGTTCCGGTTCCCCCGCCAGCCCGAGGAGCCGTACCTGTGTATCGCCGACTTCTTCCGGCCGATCGAGGGCGACGAGGTGGACTACGCGGCTTTCCACATCGTGACCATGGGCCCTCGGGTGTCGGAACGGACGAAGCAG
>CAYLYQ010000007.1:48791-56697 GCA_964388105.1 uncultured Acidimicrobiaceae bacterium | reverse complement strand
GACCGGCTTGGGATCGAAGTCGGCCCCGAGACCGGGTTCCAGTACCAGCCGGAGCAGACCACTTCGGCGATCATCTGCCATCACCCCCAGGCGAAGTACTTCGTCGCCCGCAAACCGAGGGAGGAGCGTCTTGCTGACAGCCAATCGTGACTGGCGGCGCATCGCCGAGGTCAACCCGCCGGAACTCCCCAACAACCGGCATCGCGCCCTGTCGCCCGCATGGAGCCACGTCCTCGTCACCGACAACGTGTTCGGGCGGATCCGGGTGTCGCCCTACGCGTTCAGCGCCCGGATCACCCACGACACGCCGGACGTTCATCCGACTGTGGTGGTTTCGACCCGCGACCGGAACATCCTCGCCATCGAGTCGGAGGTGAGGGGTGCGCTCGGCAACGGCGTCGACAGCTTCTTGGTGGTGATCGGCGACACCATGCCGCAGATCGACCACATGGCCCATCACTACGAGATCGTGGAGCATCTGACGAACCTCCAGGGGGCTCTCCCCGACTTCGAGGTGGGAATGCCGACCCGTTTCCGGGAGTGGCAGTTCCGTCGGCGCATCGAGTTGGGCACCCAGTTCTTTGTCGCCGGACCGGTGATCGACCCCGAGTCGGTGGAGCCCAACATGAGCCGGCTCAAGATCCAGGACGACGATCCCCCCGTCTTCTTGATGGTGATTCCGCCGTTCAGCACCGAGTGGATCGATCGGATGGAGTCGATCGGGGCGATTCCGGCGTCGGACGGCCTCAAAGCCCGGATCGCCGAGTCCGCGGCTGACGTCAAGCGCAAGGCGGCCTGGGAGTACGTGGCGGAGACGGAGCGCCGGGCGCGGGACGCCGGATGTGCCGGGGTGATCCTGATGGGTCTGCGGTTCGACTCGGTGGTGGAAGAGGCCCCACAGTTCCTCTCCGGCAACCAGGAGGGTTGAGGGCTTTCAGGTGCCAGAGCGCCCGACTGCTGGTGAGTAGCGTCTAGGCCCGTGTTCGACGCGGTAGACACCCGACGCAGCATCAAGATCCTGTTCGGTGCCCTGGTTTTCACGTTGGGCGCCCAGTCGATCCGTTTCCTCTTCGGGTCGATGGCCTGGTACCTGCGGGACACCGTCGGCATCGGGGTCCTCGATCTGATCCCGATCGCGCTGGCGCCGTTCGTGTTCGCGTTCGTCTTCCCGATGTTCTCGCGCTGGCTGACCGTCCGCGGTGCCACCTGGCTCGCCGTCCTGCTCCTGGTGGCCGGAAGGGTCGTGGTCCAGGTGTCGTCCTCGCCGGCGATCGATCTGTGGGGTGCGGGTGTGGCCACATGGGCCTTCGTCGGAGCCCTGCCTCTGATCCTGAGCATGGGCAGGGCGGCGCTGACCGGTGGTGTGCTCCTCGGGCTCGCCTTGGACTCGTCGATTCGTGGCATCGGCGGCGGGCTCGACCTGGCCCATCAGCTGGGGGCAGGGGCCGCGGCCGCGGTGATCGGGTTGGGCGTGGCCACCTTGTACGCCCTGTGGGCGTGTCCCACCGCCGAACGCACAGGTGCGCCCTGGGGCCCAGGCTGGCGCCTGATTGGGATCGGCCCGTTCCTCTTTCTCCAGTTCTTGATCCTGCAGAGCCAAGGCTGGACTGCGGAGATGATCGGGGCGGAGGGCGCCCAGACCCAGCTCCGCATCGCCCTCCTCAATGTGGTGGCGATGATCTTGGTCGCCCGGTTCGAGGGTTCCAGGCCGCTCCAGCTGGTGGCTGCGGGGATCGTGGTCGCGGCGATGGTCATGGCGGAGACAGCCGGCCTGACGTTCAACGTCCTGTCGCTGCTCGCGATACCCGCGGCTGGCCTCGTCTGGGCGTCGTTCGTCCCCGATCTCTACGAGGGAGGCCTGGGCGCCTCCACGACCTACCTCACGGTCGGGATGACGCTCCTCGTCGTCCTCGGGCTCGCCTATTACGTGCCCCTGGACCTCAGTCTTGGCTTCGGGCAGGCACAGGTGAGGGTGGGCGCCGCGGTCCTGCTCGGAGTGATTGCGCTGGCCGGCGCCCTCAGCCAGACGGCCGCGCGGCCTGGAATCTCCAGCCAGACCTGGGCGTACGCCGCTCTGGCCTGTTTGCTGCCTCTGCTCGGGCTCATCTTCGGGGGGCGAGAGCCGATCGCCCCCACCGGGTCGCCGAGGGTTCGGGTGATGTCCTACAACATCCATTCCGGCTTCGGGGTCGACGGGGCGATGGACCTGGAGGCGATCGCGCGGGTCATCGAAGACTCCGGCGCCGAGATCGTCGGCCTACAGGAAGTGTCGCGTGGCCAGCTGATCTCGGGTGTTGCCGACCAGTTCTCGTACCTGGCCACGCGGCTCGGGTTCGAACACGTCGAGTTCTTCGGCACGACCGATCCGACCTTCGGCAACGCGGTGCTCAGTCGGTACCCGATCGTCGAGACCGTCGAGACATACCTCCCGCAGGTCGGCACGCCGCTGCGGCGGGGTTACCTGGGGACCACCGTCGACGCCGGGGGCATCTCTCTCCTGTTCATCAGCACCCACCTGCAACACGTCAACGACTCGTCGGTCCACGACCAGGACCCGGAGGGCGACCTCTACCCGGTGCACCACGAGCAGATCGAGACCGTCCTGACCGAGTGGGGCGGCGTGGAACCGGCGATCCTGGTCGGTGACTTCAATGCCCGCCCGGGTTGGAGACAACTCGAGGAGCTGCTTGCGGCCGGCTGGGTGGACTCCTGGGCCGAAGCGGGCGCCGGTGACGGTTTCACCTCCAACGCGGCGAACCCGGAGCACCGGATCGACTACGTGTTCCACACTCCTGATCTCGTTGTGGCCGACGCCGGTGTGATCCAGAGTCGGGCCTCGGATCACTTCCCGGTGGTCGTCGACATAGATCTCCGCTGACGGCTACTTTCCGCTGATGCTCACCGACCGTCCCGAAGTCTGCGCTGCTCTCGACAAGGCCGTCATCTTCCACCTCACCGCCGTTTCGGCGTCGGGCCAGCCGCAGACCACCCCGGTGTGGTTTCTCAGGGACGGGGATGACATCGTCGTGTACAACCGGCCGACTTCACCGAGGCTCTCCTCGCTGAAGGGGAACGACCGGGTGTCCGCCGTTCTGAGGGGCGACACGGAGGCCAGCGGGGCCCTCATCATCGAAGGCAAGGCACGCGTCGACGAGGCGCTTCCCGCCGCCGACGACTGGCCGGAGTACCTCGCGAAGTACGAAGACCTGATCGGAGGCCTCGGCTGGACACCCTCCCAATTCGCAGGGATGTACTCCGTCGGGATCAGGATCATCCCGACCCGGGTGCGGGCGTGGGGCATGGATCACGTCATCGCCGCCGAGGGCTGATCGAGCCCTCCGGTGGCCGCTAGCGTGGTGCCCTCATGAAAGTGATCCAGCACTGGATCGACGGGCTCGCGTCGCCCGGCTCGTCCGACTCCTCGGGCCCGGTCTTCAACCCGGCCACTGGCCGCCAAACAGGTGAAGTCGCCTACGGCGGCGCGGTGGAGGTGGACGCGGCGGTCTCGGCGGCTCTCGCCGCCTACGAGACCTGGTCGAACTCGTCCCTGGCCACCCGTCAATCGGTGATGTTCGCCTACCGCGAGATCGTGTCTGCCCGGAAGCGGGAGATCGCCGAGGCGATCACCTCCGAGCACGGCAAGACCATCGACGACGCCATGGGCGAGGTGCAGAGGGGGCTCGAAGTGGTCGAGTTCGCCTGCAACATCGGGCATCTCCTCAAAGGCGACTTCTCCGACCAGGTCTCGACGGGAGTCGATACGTACACGATGCGCCAGCCGCTGGGAGTGGTGGCCGGCATCACGCCGTTCAACTTCCCGGCCATGGTCCCCATGTGGATGTACCCGATCGCCATCGCCTGCGGTAACACCTTCATCCTCAAACCCTCGGAGAAGGACCCTTCCGCCTCCGTCCTCGCCGCCGAGATGCTGGCTGAGGCCGGCCTGCCCGCCGGCGTGTTCAACGTGGTGCACGGCGGCAAGGAGGCGGTGGACGCGCTGATCACGCATCCCGGGGTGTCGGCGATCTCCTTCGTCGGGTCGACACCGATCGCCCGGCACATCTATCAGGTCGGGACGGCCCACGGAAAGCGGGTCCAGGCACTCGGCGGCGCCAAGAACCACATGATCGTGCTGCCCGACGCCGACATCGAACTGGCGGCCGACGCTGCGGTCTCCGCTGGGTTCGGCTCGGCGGGGGAGCGCTGCATGGCCATATCGGCCGTGGTCGGTGTTGGGCGGGCAGGAGACGAGTTGATCGAGGCAGCAGCGGCGAGGATCGAGAAGCTCAGCGTCGGCCCCGGTGACCAGCCCGGCGTCGAGATGGGCCCCCTGGTCACCCGGCAGCATCTCGAAAAGGTCCGCTCCTACGTCGACGCCGGGGTGGCACAGGGAGCGGAGCTGGTGGCCGACGGCCGGGACCTGGTCGTGCCGGGCCACGAAGACGGCTTCTTCCTCGGCCCGACCCTCTTCGACCGGGTGACCCCGGACATGAGTCTGTATACGGACGAGATCTTCGGGCCGGTCCTCTCCACCGTCCGTATGGAGCACTTCGAAGAGGCGATCGACCTCATCAACCGCAACCCCTACGGAAACGGGACCGCGATATTCACCAACGACGGCGGGGCAGCCCGCAAGTTTTCGCGGGAGATCCAGGTCGGCATGGTCGGGGTCAACGTCCCCATCCCCGTACCTCTCTCGTACTACTCCTTCGGCGGATGGAAGGACTCCATCTTCGGAGGCCACGCCATATACGGGCCCGAGGGGGTCCAGTTCTACACCAGGCAGAAGGTCGTCATCTCGCGGTGGTCCGATCCGGTCCATCGCGGAGTCGACCTCGGGTTCCCGACTCACGGATAGGAGGCCTGCCACGACGCTGCCGGGTGCGAGTCTGCCCACGGGCACGGTGACCTTTCTCTTCACCGACATCGAGGGGTCGACCCTCATGGTCCAACGCCTCGGGGATCGGTGGGCCGACGTCCTGGCGCGCCATGACACCATCATCTCGGGGGCGATCCAGGACAACCACGGGCGGGTGGTGAAGACGGACGGGGACTCGTTCTTCGCGGTGTTCGAAGTGGCCATGGACGGGGTGGCCGCGGCCGTGGCAGCACAGCGAGGGCTCGCCCAGGAGCCGTGGGACGAAGATGCGGTCGTTCGTGTGCGGATGGGGCTCCACACCGGCATCGGCACCCTCGGCGGCGCCAACTATCTGGGACTCGACGTGCATCGCGCGGCGCGGATCGCCGACGCCGGACACGGTGGCCAGGTGATTCTCTCCGAAGCCACCAGCATCCTCGTGGAGCGCTCGCTGCCACCGGGAGTGGGATTGGTCGACCTCGGCAAGCACCGGTTCAAGGACCTGTCCGACCCCGAGACGATCATGCAGCTCGCCATCGAGGGCCTCCCTTCCGAGTTCGCTCCGCTGCGGACGCTCGACGCGGTGCCCAACAACCTTCCCGCCCAGCTGACCAGCTTCGTCGGACGGGAAGCCGAACTGGAAGAGGCGGTCCGCCTGCTCCAGTCGACGCGCGTCCTCACCTTCACAGGACCGGGAGGCACCGGCAAGACTCGTTTGGCCATGCAGCTGGCGGGCGAGGTGAGCGACCAGTTCGCCGACGGCGTCTTCTTCATCGACCTGGCGCCCGTCATGGAGGATTCCCTCGTGGCGTCGACGATCCTCAGTGCAGTTGGGATTGCTGCATCGTCGCCGGACGAGGCGCCGGCAGACCGCCTCGTGGAGCAGCTCCGCGGGCTCGAGGTCCTGCTCGTCCTCGACAACTTCGAGCACGTGATCGGCGCGGCCCCGGTCGTGTCCGCGCTTATCCGGAACGCCCCAGGTGTGAAGCTCGTCGCCACCTCCAGGACGCCGCTCCGCATCGCGGGAGAGCAAGAGATGCCGATCCCGCCCCTGGCCGCTCCGGTCGGCAGGGCGACGGTCGAAGATGCACTCCGTTCCGAAGGGGTCCGGCTCCTCGTTGAGCGCACGAGAGCGGTGCGGCCCGATTTCGACGTCACGCCGGAGAACGTGGGTGCGATCGTGGAACTGGTGGGTCGCTTGGACGGCCTGCCGTTGGCGATCGAGTTGGTCGCGTCGAGGTTGCGGCTCTTCCCCGTGGAGACGGTCGTCGCGCGGTTGGACACCCGCATGTTGAGCTCGGGATCGGTGGACCTCCCCGAACGGCAGCGGACCATTGAGGCCACGATCGCCTGGAGTTACGACCTGCTCGACGCCGAGTCTCAGCGCTTGTTCGCCTGGCTCTCGGTGTTCTCGGGCTGGTCACGGCTCGAGGAGGTGGAGGCCCTCGTCGCCGACTCGATCGAGTCCGACCTCGTCGACGGCCTCGAGCTGCTCGTGGATCACAGCCTGATCTTCAACATGGAGAAGTTGGGCAGCCCCTGGTTCCGCCTCCTCTTCGTCATCCGGGAGTTCGCGCGTGAAAGGCTGAAGGAGATGGGCGAGTGGGACAACGCTCACCGCCTCCATCTGCAGGTGTTCTGCGCCCTGGCACTCCGGGCTGCGCCCGAGATGCTCCGAGCGCAGAGGCTCTTCTGGTTCGACCTCCTCGAAGCCAACCACGACAACATCCGCGCTGCCATCGATTGGGGGATCGAGGCCGGGTCAGTCGATGAGGTGTTGGACTTGATCTCCTCGGTCTGGCGCTTCTGGCAGGCGAGGGGATATCTGCACGAAGCCGAAGAGCGCATCCAGGCTGCGCTGGCGCTTCCGGGCGCGAGCAAGGAGCGCACGGCCAAGGGCCTGGAGGCCCTCGGTGGGATCCAGTGGTGGCGCGGGCTCATGGACGAGTGCTCGGCCTCGTACCTGAAGGCGCTCGAATTGCAGCGGGAGCTCGGTGAGGGAAGGGATCTCGCCGTCGCTCTCTACAACTACGGATTGGCCGTGGGGTTTTCCGGCCATGACTTCGACCTCGCGCGCGATCTGCTCGGTGAGGCCGAGGAGATCTTCGGCCGCCATGGCGACGTCGACGGCCTCGGAGACATCGCCTGGGCAATGGGCAACTTCCATCTGGCGCACGATCGACTGGACCAGGCGTACGAGTCTTACCTCGCAGCTGCCGAGCGGTACCGGCAGTCGGGCAACGAGTTTGGCGTGGGTTGGGCGCTCTACGAGGCGGGATACGTCCTCCACCAGCTCGGACGGCACGAGCGGGCATGGCCGATGTTCAACGAGTCGCTGAGTCTGTTCTGGGGCCACCGGGACGTATCGGGGGTGATCATGAACCTGTTCCTGCTCGCAGGGGTCTCGATGAATCTGGGCGACTTGCCCCGCACGTCCCGGCTCCTGGGTGCGATGGACAAGTTCCGCAGGTCGTCGGGAGTCGACATCGTGGGCACGGAGATCAACGCCATCGAGGGCATCGATCTCGAGCGCCTCGAAGAGCTCGAGAGCTACGACGCGGCTGCGTTCGCAGAGGGGGCGGCGATGAGCTTGTCCGAGGCCGTCGCCTACGGACTGGCAGGCCCGACCGATGCCTGAGAACCGTCGGCGACTCCTTTTCGTAGTGGAAACGTGACACACAGATCAAAGCTCCCCTGGTTGCTCGTCCTCCTGACCGCCGTGGCCGCATGCAGTGGGGGCTCGAGCGACGCCACCACCTCCACCAGTGCGCCGGCCGAGCCGTCATCCACCGCCGCCGCAGAGGCCACGATCACCATCGCGGGGTTCGCCTTCTCCGGGCCCGAGTCGGTTGCAGTGGGTGAGGAGGTCCGGGTGGTCAACGAGGACAGCACCCCTCACACCTGGACTTCGACCGACGGCGAGTTCGACAGCGGGTCACTGGCAGGTGGTGACTCTTTCACCCACACCTTCGACGAGGCGGGTGAGTACTCCTTCTTCTGCGGCATCCATCCCCAGATGACCGGGTCCATCACCGTCGGAGGCTGAGC
>CAYLYQ010000007.1:0-48691 GCA_964388105.1 uncultured Acidimicrobiaceae bacterium | reverse complement strand
TCTTCTGCGGCATCCATCCCCAGATGACCGGGTCCATCACCGTCGGAGGCTGAGCCCGCCGGGCAGGGGTGACGGTCGAGGATTGGCCGGGCTCCGGCCACGCCCATGCACCCCGGGCACCGGGGATCGGGTCACGGAGATTCGGGCAGTTCGGCCCTGGAAGCACCTGAAGCGCGGCCGGACCATTGGGTGAATCATCTCTGAAGGAGTCGCCCATGGGTAGCTACGTCAAATGGTTCGAAGAGATCGGTATCGACGACGTAGGTGTCGTCGGAGGGAAGAACGCGTCCCTTGGCGAGATGTACCGCGAGTTGCGGCCCCTCGACGTACCGATACCGAACGGTTTTGCCACCACCGCCCAGGCCTTCTTCGACACCGTCCGCCTCGGAGGGGTGGAGAGCGAGCTCCGGGCGCTGATGGACGGAGTCGGTGAAGTCGACGTCGCCGAACTGGCCCGTCGGGGTCGCCGGGCCCGGGAGTTGGTCTATGCCGCCCCGCTGCCCGCGGTCCTCCTCGAGGAGATAGGCGACGCCTACCGCCGACTCGAAGCCGAATACGGGGAGGACATCAGCGTCGCGGTTCGCTCATCCGCCACCGCCGAAGACCTGCCCACGGCGTCATTCGCCGGACAACACGAGACTTTCCTCAACGTCCAGGGCCTGGACCGCGTCATCGAGGCCACGCGGAGGTGCTTCGCCTCACTCTTCACCGACCGGGCGATCTCGTACCGGACTGAGCGCGGCTTCGATCACCTGTCCATAGGGCTGTCGGCGGGGATCCAGAAGATGGTCCGTTCCGATCTCGCAACCTCCGGCGTGATGTTCAGCATCGACACGGAGTCGGGGTTCGAAGACGTCGTGTTCATCACCGCCTCTTACGGGCTGGGTGAGAACGTGGTGCAGGGCACGATCGACCCGGACGAGTTCTACGTTCACAAGCCCACGTTCATCAGCGGCCATCGCACCGTGCTGCGCCGGATGATGGGCACCAAACAATTGAAGATGGTCTACGCCCAGAGCCGGAGCGGCCAGTCCACGCTGAACGTGCCCACGCCGGCGGACGAACAGAAGAGGTTCTGTGTCAGCGATGAGGAAGTGCTCACTCTGGCCGGTTTCGCCATCGCGATCGAAGACCACTACAGCCGCCGGGCCGGACGGCCCACCCCGATGGACATCGAGTGGGCGAAAGACGGCGTCGATGGCGGCCTCTACATCGTCCAGGCTCGCCCGGAGACCGTCTCGTCGCAGCAACCCCGTCAGGCGCTCCTCCAGTATCACGTCCCGGAGCCCGGTGACTCCCTGGTTACGGGGCGCGCCGTCGGCTCCGCGGTTGGCGTGGGCACGGCTCGGGTGATCGTGCGCAAGGAAGACCTGCCCAAGTTCAAGCCCGGGGAGATTCTGGTGGCCGATACCACCACTCCCGACTGGGAGCCGGTGATGAAGCAGGCCTCGGCCCTGGTGACCAACCGGGGAGGCCGCACATGCCACGCTGCCATCGTGGCCCGCGAGTTGGGTATCCCCGCCGTGGTCGGGACCGGTCAGGCAACCGCCATCATCGAAACCGGCGCCACGGTCACCGTGTCGTGTGCGGAGGGCGACACAGGACGCATCTACGCCGGAGAAGTCCCGTATGAGGTGACCGAAGTGGACGTGAGCCGGCGTGTCCCCACCAAGACTCATTTGATGGTCAACCTCGGCAATCCCGATCAGGCGTTCCGGGTGGCCCGGCTGCCGGTTGACGGCGTGGGGTTGGCGCGGATGGAGTTCATCGTCAGCGAGTCGATCAAGGCGCATCCGATGGCGCTGCTCCACCCAGAAGACGTCACGGATCCCGACGAGCGGTCCCAGATCGAGGAGCTGGTCTCCGGCTACGCCAGTGGTGCCGAGTTCTTCGTGGAGCGCCTGTCGGAGGGAGTCGGGACCATCGCGGCAGCCTTCTATCCCCGCCCCGTCGTGGTGCGGATGTCCGACTTCAAGACCAACGAGTACGCCAGCCTGGTCGGAGGAACTCACTTCGAGCCGGTCGAGGCCAACCCCATGATCGGTTTCCGCGGGGCGGCGCGGTACGCCCACCCGGCGTATCGCGAGGGGTTCGAACTCGAATGCGCTGCCATGCGACGAGTTCGTGACGACATGGGTCTCACCAACGTGATCCTGATGATCCCCTTCGTGAGGAGCGTCGGCGAGGCACAGAAGGTGCTCCAGGTCATGGCCGAGAACGGGCTCACACGGGGAGTGGACGGCCTCGAGGTGTATGTGATGTGTGAGATCCCGAACAACGTGGTGCAGGTCGACGCCTTCGCCGAACTGTTCGACGGGTTCTCGATCGGCTCCAACGACCTCACGCAGCTCATCCTGGGGGTCGACCGCGACTCCGAGCTGGTCGCGTTCGAGTTCGACGAACGTGACCCCGGGGTCATGGCCGCCATCCACCAGGCAGTCGAGGGGGCACATCGACACGATCGCCACATCGGCATCTGCGGGCAGGGACCATCCGACTTCCCCGACATGGCCGAAGCCCTTGTCGAGATGGGGATCGACTCGATGAGTCTCGATCCCAACACGGTGATGACCACCGCCCAGCGAGTGGCGGCGGTCGAGGATGGCCTGCTGGCAGGCACCCACGCCTAGTCTTGGCCGTCAACTCACGAAAGGGAACGAGATGGCACTGAAGAGCACCGGTCGCGCCTACTGGGAGGGCGACCTGTTCACCGGTCATGGGACGGCGACCCTCGACTCGGGAGCGGTCGGCCCCATGGAGGTGAACTGGAAGGCCCGCGCCGAGGACCAGGGGGGCCACACCAACCCTGAGGAGCTGATCGCGGCTGCCCACGCCACCTGCTACTCCATGGCTTTCTCCAACATGCTGGCGAAGAACGAGACGCCTCCGACCAGCATCGACACATCGGCGACGATCACCTTCGTCCCCGGCACGGGGATCACCACCTCGGAGCTCATGGTCACCGCGGTCGTCCCGGGGATCGATGAGGAGAAGTTCCAGGAGCTCGCCAACGCCGCCAAGGACGGCTGCCCCGTGTCTCAGGCCTTGAAGGGCAACGTGGAGCTCTCGGTCTCAGCCACCCTCGCCAGCGGCTGATCGCCCTAGGAGTCGTCTGACTGACGTTTCCGGTAGGCGGACACCGCTTCCCGGGTGGAACAGGTCGAGGAGCAGTGTCGCCTCGACCTGTTGCGCGATGCGTCGACGTAGACGTCGTCGCAGTCAACCGCAGCGCAAGTGCCGAACCGATCCATCCCGTGTTCGACCATGACGCTGGCGAGGCCCATCGCGGTCGTGGCACCGAGCCAGGAGCACATGTCGGAGCCGATCGGCTCGAAGTGGAAGTGCGCGTCGCCGTTGTGAACCGAGAGCCGGGGCTGCGCGTCGTGTTCACAGAGGATCCGGTTGAGGCGTTCCGAGGCCGTGGTCTCGTCGGGTGATTCGATGACCTGGCGCAACGACGCACGGAGAGAGCGGATCGACTCCAGCTCCGACGCCTTGGGCGGGCGAGCGACACCCTCCCACATGTGCCGGTAGTCCTCGAGGAACTCCTTGAAGGACTCCAGCGAGGAAAGTGCATCCGAACTCGCCCGCGCGGTGTTCATCAATGCGACGGAGAGGTCGACCGGCTCGTCTGTGTAGTGAGAAAAATCCATGTTTGCTTTGTTTCAGGAAAGGCTATAGTAATGAGCGTAACAGTGAAGACTCCTTACGAAGACGAAAGAAGCACCATGATCAACATGGCCAACATCCTCATCAGCGACATGCGTCGCAAGGCCGAGGCCGAGCGCCTTGCCGCCAAGGTCTCTCGACATCAGCGTGTGATCCACCTGGGCCCATACCGCATCAAGGTCGACCGGCCCGACGACCGCGCTGCCTGAAGCATTGAGGCAGGTTATCCGGACCTCCTCCCCGGATAACCTGTCCTCATGACCGCAGAACACCCCGCGGAGAGAATCATTCGAGACGCGATCGAAGCGGGTGAGTTCGAGAATCTGCCCGGAGAGGGAAAGCCCATTCCGGGCGCCGGCACCGTCGATGACGACCTGTGGTGGGTTCGCCGGTGGGCGGAGCGCCAGCGTGTAGATGCTCGCCCGTCTTCACCCGCGAATCACCCCCGGGACTGACGTTTCCCCCCGGGAGATGCGGGGCGCCCCCAGCCCCGCATCCCCTCTTCGACGCAGAGCGTCGAACCTATTTGACGGACAACCCCTCCAGGGCTCCGTCCCGATCGGACGAGATCTCGTCCGCCGGACGGGCGAATCGCCGTCTCTCCACTGATCCGGTGAGCTCCCCGAGACTGGCGAAGCTGACATGGCCGCATGCGTTGCACACGGTCCGCTCCAGACCCGCAACCATCACCGAAACCCTCGAAACGTGGGCACACCGCTCCGGTCGAGCCCGCATCGACTTACGCATGAATGCCTCCCACGCACCCGCGATTCACTGGTCCTGCAAGGATGCGTCCGGAGGGCACGGCTGTCCATGAGCCTCCCGGCCCAACATTTCTGAAACCAGGGTGCCTCGGGCCGAGTCGATAACCCTGGAGGTAAAGAAATGAGTGACACGATGACCGTTCCCGGCAGCTGGCGAATCCACGACTACCTGGTTGGGATCCTCGGCGGAGGGGGACTCGGGGCCGTGCTCGGCGTGTTCGTGGCAGCAAGGGTCGTGGACAACAACCTCGTCATTGCCGCCGGGGCTCTGGTCGGTGCCCTGATCGGGGTCATGATCATGATGCAGACACGCCGCAACAGCGACAAGTTCTGGACGGTCTCGGTGATCGTGATGTGGATCGTGGCGGTTGGGTCGGCTGCATTCCTGATCCTGCTCTACGACGCCATCCGCAACTTCAGCTGAGCTCGCGTACGCTCCCGGCGTGAGCCAACCCGTAGCCGTCCAGCGGATCGAAGGGCTGGCTCTCCTCGTCCTGGCCGTCGTGGCCTTTGCCGCCACAGGGTTCTCGTGGTGGTGGTTCGCCGGTCTCCTGTTGGTGCCGGACCTCTCGATGATCGGCTATCTGGCCAATCCCCGCGTGGGCGCCAAGGTGTACAACGCGGGACACACGCTCGTCGTCCCTGCTGGACTCGCTCTCTGGTGGTGGATCTGGGGGCCCGTGGCGGTGGGCATGGTGGCGGCCGTCTGGCTCGCCCACATCGGAATGGACCGTGCGGCCGGATACGGGCTCAAGGAGGCGACCGACTTCACCCACACCCACCTCGGGGTGATAGGCAACGCCCGGGCCCGAGGGACCTGAGCCCACGCGCCACTAGCCTCCACTCGACCAAAGGAGATCGCCGCCAAATGCCGACCCACGCCGAACTTCTCGCCCGCCATCGCAGGGTGATGCCCGACTGGATGATCCTGTACTACCGGGAGCCGATCGCTCTAGTTGACGGCGATGGCCGGCGGGTGGTGGACGCCGAGGGCAACTCGTACCTCGATTTCTTCGGAGGAATCCTCGTGACGATGTCCGGACATCGCGTTCCCCAGGTGGTGGAGGCGCTCAAGGCTCAGGCGGACAAGATCCTCCACTCCTCGACCCTCTACCTCATCGAGTCGCAGATCGCCCTGGCCGAGCGCATCGCCGACCTGAGCGGCATTCCCGACGCCAAGGTCTTCTTCACCAATTCGGGGACGGAGGCCAACGACGCAGCCCTGATGATCGCCACCCAGCTCCGCAAGTCGAACCAGGTGATCGCCTTCCGGGGCAGCTATCACGGCAAGTCGCACTCCACGGTGGCGATCACAGGCCAGAGGGCGTGGTCGGCCACTTCGCTGTCGCCGTTCCAGACGCTGTACGTCCACGGCGCCTACCGGCTGCGCAGCCCGTTCGGCCACCTCTCCGACGACGAGTTCACCAAGGCTTGCGTCAGGGACCTCGAGGACATGCTCGACGTCGCCACGGCGGGCCAGGTGGCGGCGATCATCGCCGAACCGATCCAGGGCGTGGGCGGGTTCGCCACCCCGCCCGACGGCTTCTTCGGGGCCATGAAGGAGGTCACCGATCGCCACGACATCCTCTTCATCTCCGACGAAGTGCAGACGGGCTGGGGCCGGACGGGGGAGAACTTCTGGGGCTACGAGGCGCACGGGATCGTCCCCGACATGCTCACCTTCGCCAAGGGCCTGGGCAACGGCATGTCCATCGGCGGCGTGGTCGCGTCGGCATCTGTCATGGACTCGTTGCCCGCCAACTCCATTTCCACCTTCGGCGGCAACCCGATGTCCACGGCGGCAGCGTTGGCGAACCTCGACTTCCTTATCGAGAACGACCTGCAGACCAACGCCCTCAAGGTCGGTGCGCGGCTCAAGGCCGGCCTCGACGACATCGCCGACGAAGTGCCCGAGATCGTCGAAGTCCGGGGCAAGGGCCTGATGCTCGGCGTGGAGTTCGGCGACCCGGCGACCGGCGCGCCTACGGCCGCCCTGGCCGGAGAGGTGATGGAGGAAGCGAAGAAGGTGGGCCTGCTCATCGGCAAGGGCGGGCTCTACGGCAACACCCTGCGCATCGCACCGCCCCTCTCGCTCACCGAAGAGGAGGCCGACGAGGGCCTGGAGAAGCTGAGGACGGCCATCACCCAGGCGTTGTCGTAGCGGAATAGCCCACCTCCGCAAATGGTTGTCATGTCAACTAACTACGCAGAAGGTGTGACATGGAACTGGGACTGACGAGCTTCGCCGAGACCATCCCGGCCCCGGGCGGCGAGGCAGAGGGGCACGGCGAACGGCTCCGGCAGGTGATCGAGGAGGTGGTCGTCGCCGAGGAAGTCGGCCTCGACGTCTACGGGCTCGGGGAGCATCACCGGCCCGACTTCGCATCGTCGGCGCCGGCTGTCGTCCTGGCCGCGGCGGCGGGAAAGACCTCGCGCATCCGACTCTTCCCGGCCGTGTCCATTCTCTCCACCGACGACCCGGTGCGGGTCTTCCAGCAGTACGCCACTCTCGACCTCGTCTCGGGCGGGCGCGCCGAGCTGCTGGTGGGCAGGGGGTCGTTCATCGAGTCGTTCCCATTGTTCGGGCACCGGCTCGAGGACTACGACGCGCTCTTCGCCGAGAAGCTCGATCTGCTGGTCAAGATCCGGGACGAGGAAGGCCCCTTCGACTGGGCCGGCACCTTCCGCTCGCCGATCGTCGGGCAGGGCGTGTACCCCAGGCCCGAGCGGCCGCTCCCGATCCGCATCGCCGTCGGTGGGACGCCAGCGTCCGTCGTGCGCGCGGCGAGCAAGGGCCTCGGACTGTCCCTCGCCATCATCGGCGGCATGCCCGATCGATTCCGGGTCTTCACCGACCTCTATCGCAAGACCCTGGTCGAGCACGGGATGGATCCCGCCGACCATCCCATCTCGGTCCACGGCCACGGGTTCGTGGCCCCCACCGACGAAGAAGCCGCCGAGAGGTTCTATCCGTCCTATGCCGTCGCCATGACCCGACTGGGCCGGGAGCGCGGATGGGGTCCCATGACCCGGGAGCAGTTCGACATGATGCGGTCACCCGACGGATCGCTCGTGCTGGGAAGCCCGGAGACCGTGGCGGCGAAGATCCTCCGTTGGAAGGAGAACCTGGGGATCGACCGCTTCGAGCTCCACGTCTCCGTCGGCACGATTCCCCACGAGCACGTCCTCGGTTCGATCGAGCTCCTCGGGAAAGAGGTGGCGCCGATCGTCCGGGGTGCTGCCTAAGGCGTCATCGCCCCGGCGACGATCCGGCTGATCCTCTCGGTGGCCGCGATCCCCGCGGGATGGTTCGGCCAGCCCTGGGTCAGGATGGCCACCACGTAGCCGGGGTTCTCGCCCGGCCCGTCGACCCAGCCCACCGAGTTGATCACGGCCCCGGCAAATCCGTTCTTCAACGCGACACGCCATCCGGAGGGAACGCCCGCCGTGACTCCCCAGGTCTGGGACGGGACCACCGAGGTCATCAGGTCGAGAGCCACGGCGCGGTAGTCCGCCTGGAGCGGCCCCCATTGGCCGACCAGCACCTGGCGCAACAGGTTGACCTGGTCACGGGCGGAGGTAGTGGTCAGACCCCATGAAGACCCGTCGTCGGCATTGACTCGGGTCTGTCCCAGCCCGAACACCTCTCGCTGCTCGCTGAACCACGGCGACCCGCCGAAGTGATTCCAGAGGGCGCGTACCTCGTCGTTGGTCGACTGGGTGATCATCGGCACGAGCTGGCTCATCTCCCAGTCCGTCACCGCCCGGCCATCGCCCTGGGCCTCGAGGAGGGTGCCCGCCATGACCATGACCTTGAACACCGACGCCGTCCGTTGACGGTTGCCGGGGTTGAACGAGTAGTCGCAGCCGGTGCGCAGGTCGTGCACCCATGCGGTGAGGAGCTTGTCGGGGTAGTCCGCGGCGAGCTGGTCGACCACCTGGTCGGTGAACATCTGGGGTCGGCAGTGCGCCGGCATGGTCGGCTGCGGGGGTCGACTGGTCGTGGTTGCCGGCGGGGCCGTCGTCACGGTTGGCGCCGGGGCCGTGCTCGTCGTGGTGGCCGACGTGCTCGTCGTGGTCGGCGGCAAGGTCGTCGACGTCGTCGAGGTGATCGAAGTCGTGGTGGTCGACGGAGGAGTGCTGGTGGTGCTCGGCGGGAGGGTGGTTGTCGTCTCGACCGCCGGCGTGGAGCACGCGGCGAGCACCGCGGCCAGGGCGACCAGTTTCTTCACAGGGTCATTGTGGCCGATACCCGGGTGCTCAGGTCACGGCAGGCGGATGAAGAGAACCACTCCGGGTGGTCGGTTGGGGTGTGTACTCGGGTCGACGGGCGTCACGGTTATATGGGTCCCCTGAACGTGCCATTCCCGCCCAGCGAACAGGTCGGAAGCGGCGCCGTCGTTGTTGTCGGCGAATTCGTCGTAGTAGGCGAGCAACTGGTCGTACGAGCTCTCGGGATACAGGACGGTGACCTCGGTGGCAAATGCCGATTCGGTGTCACCACCCGGCATTATCGGGATGGGAAAATCCGTGGGAGCTTCGGAGGTTGGGGCCGAAGTCGTGGCACTCGTGGCAGTCGTGGCAGTCGCAGCAGTCGTGGAAGTTTCAGCCGGATTCTCGGTCGTGGCGCCATCGGCGCAGCCCGAGACGGCTAGTGCGAGGACGAGCGGAACACCCGAACGCCTGACGATGTTGGCGAGTCTTCTCACCAGTGAAGCGTACCGATCCAGTGCGAGCCCGTGTGCCCGAACTGAAGTTCACTCCTTCAGTCGCGTGTCGTGTTCCCGCCCCACAACGAACCAGATCGCCTGCACCGGCTCGTCACCGCGGTTGAACAGGCGGTGCGGGGTGGTCGAGTCGAAGGCGATGGAGTCGCCGGGCGCCAGGTCGTACTCCTGGAAGCCGATCTTCACCGAGAGTTTTCCGGACACCACGTAGCCGTACTCGCGCCCGTGGTGGCGCATGAGTGACAGGTCGGGCGTCGAGGATCCGCCCACGTCGTAGGTGGCGAGGAGGAAGTCGACCCCCTCTTCGCCCTCGGCCGTGAGCTCTTCCCACCGGACTCCCGAAGCCAATTCGATCGTCTGACGGTCGCCAGGGCGCACCACAGGTCGATCCGGCTCGGCCGAGACCGGTCGGACGGGCTCGGTGTACTCGTCTCCACGGATGAGCCGGTCCAAGGAGACGTTCAGCTCGCTGACGATCGCGTACAGGGTCCCGACGGATGGCTTGGACATGCCGCTCTCGAGCTGGGAGATGAGGCTGGCGGAGAGTCCCAACCGACGGGCCAGCTCTCGCTGGCTCAGGCCCGCGCGGACCCGCTCCTCGCGCAGACGATCGCCGATTCCCTCGAGGGGGCCGACCGGGATGGCGTCAGGCTCGCTCACATCAGCATCCATCCGCCATCGACGTACAGGTTGATCCCGTTGATCGACTCGTTCTCGAGAAGGAACACGGTGGCGTCCACGACGTCGGCCATTGTGGCCAGCTTTCCCGTGGGAGTGCGTGCGATGACGCCACTCAGGTCCTTCCCCTTCCAGAAGGGGCTGTCGCCGACGATTCCCGGGTGGAGGGCGTTGACCCGGATGGGCGCGAGCTCCAGGGCGAGTGTCGTCACCATCGCTGTCACCCCGCCGTTGACGGTGGTGACGGTCGTCGACCCCGGATAGGGGCGGTCTTTTGCCCGACCGCCGTAGAGGACGATGGACGCGTCAGGGGTGAAGCGTTCCACCAGTGTGTGGATCACCTCCGTGTAGCTGACGAGCTTCATCGTCGCCAGTGCGATCGCACGCTCGTACGAGTAGTCCCTGACCGTGTTGGAGTCGCGGGCGATGGCGGACAGCACGAGGCGGGAGACCGACTCCACACCGGCGAGAGCAGGCGCGATACTCGATGGGTCGGCGAGGTCGAAGCCGATCCCCGTGACGTTGTCGCCGATCTCGGCAGCGATGGAGCGGCACCGTGGATCGTCGCTCCCGGTGATCACGACAGGGTCTCCCTTGGCGGCGTACCACTTGGCCAACTCGAGGCCGATCCCTGCAGTCCCACCGACGATCACAACACTCATCAGCCCTCCTTAGCAAGCCGAGGCGGGGCCGAGGATATACGCTCGGGCCGTGCGGCGTGCAGTGAGACTGAGCAGGTGCCCATGAGCGGCGATCTGGCCGTCATCGGCGGCGGGCTGATCGGCCTCGCCACGGCTCGTGCCTTCCTCGAGTCGAGACCGGGCTCGGAGGTGGTGGTATACGAGAAGGAAGCCAGGGTGGCCACCCACCAGAGCGGACACGCCAGTGGCGTCGTTCACTCCGGTCTCTACTACCGCCCGGGATCGCTCAAAGCGCGGCTTGCCGTCGCGGGCGCCCGGGAGATGTACCGCCTGGCCGAAGAGTGGGGGGTCGATCACCGGCGCTCGGGGAAGCTCGTCGTGGCCACCTCCCCGGGTGAGATCCCGGCCCTCGACGAACTGGAGAGGCGCGGGCACGCCAACGGGCTGCAGGGTCTCCGGCGCATCGGGCCGGATGAGATCGTGGCGATCGAGCCGGCGGCGACCGGTCTGGTGGCGCTCTCGGTCCCCGAAGCGGGCGTCGCCGACTTCGTGGGTTTTGCCGAACGGCTCGCCGCCGACATCGAGGCCCGAGGCGGGCGCGTCGAGACCGGAAGACGGGTCACCGCAATCGCCGAGCAGGAGGGATCCGTCGAAGTGGAGTCGGCAGGGGAGCGTCATCGATTCCGCGCCTTGGTCAACTGCGCCGGGCTCCACTCGGACAGGGTGGCGGCACTGGCGGGTGTCCGTACCGACGTCCGGATCGTCCCCTTCCGGGGCGAGTACTACACCCTGGCGCGCCCACTCGCCGATTCGATCCGCGCCCTTATCTATCCCGTCCCCGATCCCCGTTACCCGTTCCTCGGCGTCCATTTCACGAGGGGTGTCGACGGGTCGGTCGAGGTGGGCCCGAACGCCCTTCTGGCCCTGGGGAGGGAGCAATATCGCGGCCGCGGCCCCGATTGGAGGGACCTGCGTGACATGGCGTCGTTCTCGGGGTTCTGGCGTCTCGCCGCGACCAATCTGCCGGCAGGAGCACGAGAGCTGGCCTCGCGCTGGAGGTCGCTCTACGCCCGCCAGGCCCGTCGACTCGTCCCCGCGGTCGAGGCCGCCCATCTGGTCCGTGGAGGCGCCGGAATCCGCGCCCAGGCGGTCGACCGTCGGGGCCGTCTCCTCGACGACTTTGCGATCGAGCGGACGGGCCGGTCCGTGCATGTTCTCAACGCTCCGTCGCCCGGTGGCACCGCCTCGCTGGCCATCGGCAAGCACGTGGCCGGCCTGCTGGCCTAGGCCACAGCCGGCGTTCGGAATGTGTAGTGTCACTGTTCACCAATGACGAGCCAGCAAGCAGTGGCGGTGTTGGGGATCGGCCGGATGGGCGGTGCGATGGCTTCGACCATCGCCGGGGCCGGGTTCCCGGTCACGGTCTGGAACCGCACCCGTGACAAGGCCGAGGCTGTTGCCGAGGCCGCAGGATGTCGTGTCGTGGACGCGGCCGCCGAGGCGGTGGCCTCCGCCGACTTCGTGATCACCAGCCTCGCCGACGACGCCGCGCTTCGGGAGGTCTACCTTGCCGGGGACGGGGTCGTGGCCAGCGTCAAGCCCGGAGCCCTCGTCATCGACACCTCCACGGTCGATCCGAACACCGTCATCGAGGTCGGCGACGCGGTGGAGGCGGCGGGAGCCGCGTTCATCGACGGGCCTGTCTCCGGGAGCGTGTCGGTGGTGGAGTCGGGCAATCTCACGATCATGGCCGGCGGTTCCGCCGAGGACGTGGAGAGAGCCCGGCCCGTGCTGGCGCCGATCTCCGCCCGCGTCGTGCACACCGGTCCTCGGGGCACGGGCGCTGCGACCAAGCTCGCCGTCAACTGCCTGGTCCACGGTCTCAATGTCGCGCTGTCCGAGGCGCTGGTGCTCGCGGAGCGGGCCGGTGTCGACCGTAAGGTCGCATACGACGTCTTCGCCAGTGGCGCGGGTGGCGCTCCTTTCGTCCACTACAAGCGGGACTCGTATGAGAGGCCCGACGAGACCCCGGTCGGATTCACGCTCGAGTTGGTCGAGAAGGACCTCGAGCTGATCACAGCCCTTGGCCGGCGGTCCGGCGTGCCGATGGCCCAGGCGGAGACCGGTTTGGCCCTCGTCCGCGAGGTCAACGAGGCCGGGTACTCCGAACGAGATCTGAGCGCCATTGCCGTCTACCTGAGGGAGAGATCGAGCTGATGTCCCATCACATCGTCAAGAAGGCGGAGGAGATGGTCTTCTCCACGCCCCCCGAGTTCGCCGGTTACAGCGAGGGCTACACCGCCGACTACTCGGTCTCGGAAGCCGCCGGATCGGTCCACACCGGCTTTCGAGTCTCGAAGCTGGAGCCCGGCGGGTGGGTCGGCTCCCACCTCCACTCCTTCGAGGAGAGCTTCTTCGTGGTGGACGGCGACCTCGTCATCGACACCCCCGAGGGCAGCGTCGCCGCGACGACCGGGGACTACGGGCTCCTCCCCACCTCCACGCCGCACGGCCTGCGCAACCTCTCGGATCGCACGGTGACCTTCGCTCAGGTCATGGTCCCGCTGCCGAGGGAGCGCTTCGGCTTCGACACCTTCAGGGTCGACGACCTCCCCCAAGGTGACCCGTCACCGATCGACCCGCGCGACCCTCGCACGCGCGACTACGGCCACATCTCGCCGGAGAACATGGACCCCGAGATGCAGACCCAGGACAAGCTGGCCCTCAGCGCCTCGATGCGGACGGCTCTTCTCGTCTACAGCGGGATCACGGTGAAGATGATGATCGACTCCGACCTCGGGTCCGACCAGCACACAATGTTCATGGTCCAGTACGTGCCGAACGGTTTCGCCGGTCCGCACGACCACCCGCTCGAGGAGGCCTACCTCTTCCTCGAAGGAGAAGCGGAAGGAATCTTCGACGGACAGAAGTACATGCTCCGCGCCGGCGACCTCGCATGGGCGGGAGTCGGCTGCGTCCACGAGTTCCGCAACGTCGGCGACGGTGTGGTTCGGTGGCTGGAGACGGCTGCTCCCCAGCCCCCGGGACGGCAGTCGTACCGGTTCCGCAGGGATTGGACATACCTCGAGAACGCCCTGGCCGCAGAGTCGGGGGGAAAGGATCGGAAATGACTGAGTTCCCGGTTGCGACCAGCCCCGCTCCCGGCATCATGGGAGTCGACTGGGAGGTGCGGGTCGACTTCGAGCGCCTCCGCCAGTATCGGATCGAGCGGGTGCGCAGGATGCTCGAGGAGCACGACCTCGGCGCCGTGCTTCTGTTCGAGACATCCAACATCCGATACGCCACATCCACACAGATCGGATACTGGGCGTTCAACAAGGGAGAGCGCTACGCCCTCGTCACCAGGACGGGCCGCCCCCGGATCTGGGACTTCGGCTCCGCGGCCAAGGCACACCGCCTGCAGCTCCCGCACATGTACGACACCGAGAACTCGGTGGGCGGCAACACGGGCCTCCAGGGTGCCATCGGCCCGGAGACCGGGCTCCACAGCCGGGCAGCGCAGGAGCTGAAGTCGGTCCTCGAGTCGGAGGGCCTCGCCGGCGAGCGACTCGGCGTCGACATGGCCGAGACCGCGGTGATCCTCGCCCTGCAAGCCGAGGGGCTCAACGTGGTCGACGGCCAGCAGGCGATGATGCGGGCCCGGGAGATCAAGAGTCAGGACGAGATCATCCTGCTGACGCAAGCGTGCGCCATGGTGGACGGCGTCTACCAGGGCATCTACGAGATGCTCAAGCCCGGGATAAGGGAGTCGGATGTCGTCGGCTACGCCCACGCCCGGCTGTTCGACATGGGCTCGGAGTTCGTCGAGGCGATCAACTCGATCGCCGGCGAGCGGTGCTCCCCGCACCCGCACGTGTTCAGCGATCGGTTGATCCGGCCGGGTGACCAGGCCTACTTCGACATCATCCACACCTTCAACGGCTACAAGACCTGCTACTACCGCACCTTCGTGGTGGGGAGGGCGACCCAGGCACAGCGCGACGCCTTCAAGCAGTCGCGGGAGTGGATGGACGCCGCCATCGACCTGGTCAAGCCGGGCACCACCACCGACCAGATCGCCAAGGTGTGGCCCCGCGCCGAGGATTTCGGCTTCGCCGACGAGATGGATGCATTCGGCCTCCAGTTCGGGCACGGCGTCGGCACCGGCCTGCACGAGCGCCCGATCATCAGCCGCCTCAACTCGCTGGAGACGCCGGTGGAGATCGAAGAGGGCATGGTCTTCGCTCTCGAGACCTACGCACCTGCGGGCGACGGCCGGTCGGCGGCACGGATCGAAGAAGAGGTCGTGGTCACCGCCGACGGCTGCAAGGTCATCACACTGTTCCCATGTGAGGAGCTGATGGTCGCCAATGCCTACTGAGATCGCCGACCCTCGCTACGACTACGCCCTCCGGCCGGCGCGCCTGCCGCAGCCGGTGGACCAGTCGATGGCGTCGCGTGCGATCGAACTGAGCACCCGGCTCGACATGTATCGGCGTCTCCAGCTGCTGAGGCAGTGGGGCAAGAGAGCGCACGACATGTTCCTCCAGAACCTCGTCAAGGGCACCACGCACCTGTCGGTGGGTCAGGAGGCAGTCGCGACCGGTTTCGGCACCGCGATGCGCCCGGACGACTACACCTTCGCCACCTACCGGGGGCACGCCCATTCGCTGTCCCGGGGGATGGACCCGGGAGAAGCGCTTGCCGAGCTCTTGGGCCGTGACAACGGGGTCCTTGGGGGCAAAGGCGGGTCGATGCACCTCACCGACGTCTCCAAGGGGATGATGGGCAGCTACGCCATCATCGGCGCCCATCTCTGCATCGCCAACGGCGCTGCCTGGTCGGCTCAGATGCGAGGCAGCGAGCAGGTGGCCGTGTGCTTCTTCGGTGACGGGACCACCAACATCGGGGCGTTCCACGAGGCGCTGAACATGGCGAAGATCTGGGCCCTGCCGGTCGTCTTCGTCTGCGAGAACAACCTCTACATGGAGTACACGCCCATCGACGTGGTGACGGCGGTGCCGCGACCCGCCGCCGACCGGGCTTCGGCCTACGGGCTGGAGGCGCTCGTAGTCGACGGCAATGACCCCGACGCCGTGTACCTGATGGCGGCGGCGGCGATCAAGAAGGCCCGGGGGGGCGGCGGCCCCTCGCTGATCGAAGCGACGACCTACCGGCATGGGGGCCACTCCAGGGCGGATCCCGGCAAGTACCGGCCTGCGGAGGAGATCGAGGCATGGAAGGGCCGTGACCCGATCCCGATGTACCACGATCGGCTCCTCTCACTCGGCACTCCCGAGGCCACCCTGTCCGGGATCGAGCGGGAGGTCGCGGCAGTCATCGACGCCGCGACGGAGTTCGCCAAAGCCGGGCCCGAGCCCGGCGAGGGCGCGCTGTTGACCAATGTCTGGGCCGACGGGAGCGCGCAGTGGCGCAACTGAGCTACCGCGAGGCCGTGGCCTACGGGATCGCCCAGGAGATGCGGCGCGATCCCTCGCTCGTCATGCTCGGCGAGGACATCGCCGCCGCCGGCGGGGTGTTCAAGACCACTGTCGGGCTCCTCGACGAGTTCGGGCCCGACCGGGTCCGTGACACGCCGATCTCCGAGCAGGCGATCATCGGAGCCGCCATGGGAGCGGCGATGACCGGCGTCCCCGTGATCGCCGAGTTGATGTTCTCCGACTTCCTGGCCGTGACCTGGGACATGATCGCCAACGAGATCGCCAAGACCAGGTACATGACCGACGGTCAGGTGAGCCTGCCGCTGGTGATTCGCACCGCGAACGGTGGCGGAGTTCGCTTCGGCGCCCAGCACTCCCAGGCAGTTGAGAACTGGTGCATGATGATCCCCGGCCTCAAGGTGGCGGCCCCGGCCACTCCGAGCGACGTCGTCGGCCTGATGGCGGCTGCGGTGCGTGACCCCGATCCGGTCGTCTTCTTCGAGCACAAGGCGCTGATGGCCACCTCGGAGGAGATCCCGGAGGGCGAGATCGTCGACGAGCTCGGAACGGCGAAGGTCAGGCGTGGAGGATCCGACGTCACCATCGCCGCCCTGGCCTTGATGGTTCCGAGGGCCCTCGAAGCGGCGGAGCTACTCGCCGCCGACGGGATCTCGGCGGAGGTCATCGACGTTCGGTCCCTCATGCCCCTGGACACCAGGACCATCCTCGAGTCCGTCTCCAAGACCGGTCGCTTCTTCACCGCAGAGGAGAACCCCAGGGTCCTCGGCTGGGGCGCCGAGCTCGTCTCCATCGTTTCCGACGAGGCGTTCTGGGACCTGGACGGGCCGTGCGTCCGGATCACGACACCTCACATCCCCCTGCCCGCGGCGGCCGCCCTCGAGGACATGGCCATCCCGTCGGCGGACCGCATCTACGAGACGGTGAGAAAGAGCTTCGACGCCGGGGGGGCGGGTTGAGCAGGACCGTGATTCGAGGGGGTTGTGTCCTCACGCTGGGCGACCGGACCCCGAATCACGTGCGCGCCGACGTCCTCATCGAGGACGGGCGGATCGCAGAGGTGGGGCCCAGCGTCCGCGCCCGCGACGCCGAGATCGTGGAAGCGACCGACGCCATCGTCATGCCGGGGTTCGTCGATGGTCACCGGCACCTCTCCGGCTCGTTGTTCCGGAACACCGGCGATCCCGCGCAGCTCTCATTCGCGGAGCACCTGTCGGACGACGACGCGTACGCGGCCACACTCCTCGGCCTGCTCTCGTCGGCCGAGGCCGGGACGACCACTGTCGTCGACTGGTGCGAGACGGGGGGCAGTGCCTCGCGGCTGGCCGCAGTCGCTCAAGCCCACGCCGACTCGGGCCTCCGCAGCGTGCTCGTTGCGGCCCGGGGGACCGGATCGACTGAGACCTGGGCTGCATCCCTGAAGATCGCCCCGCCCGGCGAGCTGACCACGATCGCCGCCGGCTCGGACGAACCGGGGTCGGCGGAAGAGGGCGAGATCGGCCGCCAATGGGAACTGGCCCGCGCCGCGGGGGCGCGAATCCATGCCCACGCCGGTTCCGCCGGTGGCCCGGAAGGCTCGATCCGCCGCCTCGCCGGGCGACTCGGCCCCGACGTGACCCTGGTCCATTGCACCCGACTGTCCGACGACGACCTGGAAGCGGTCGCCTCCTCGGCAGCCGGAGTGGTCGTTGCCCCGTCGGAGGAGATGGCGGGAGGTATCGGGATGCCGCCCGTGCAGCGCCTGATGGATCGCCAGATCCGTCCCGGGCTGGGCGTCGGCAGGGAGACCCTGGCACCTGGAGACCTTTTCGCGCAGATGCGGGCGGTGATCAGCGTCCAACACGCCAGGTACTTCGACCTCAAGCTGGCCGGCAAGGCGGGGCTGCCCAACCTCCTGAACACGCGGGAGACGATCAAGTTCGCCACCGCCTACGGCGCCGCCGCCGTGGGGCTCGGGGCGGCCACGGGGACGCTCGAGCCGGGTAAGGCCGCCGACCTGATCGTCCTGCGGACAGACCGGCCCAACATCTGGCCCATCAACGACCCCATCGGCGCCATCGTGTGGGGAATGGACACCTCCAACCTGGACTGGGTGTTCGTGGGCGGGAATGTCGTGATGAGGGAGGGCTCACTCGTGGCCGACACCGCCGATGTCCGGCGCCGCGCCCTCGAGGCCCATCGCCAGGTATCGGAGCGCTCGGGGCTCCTCCAGCGGGTGGGAGAGGGCTGATGACCACAGTGCGGCGCCCCTCGTCCGCGCTCACCCAGTTCGTGGTGGCGTCGCGCTACATGCCGGTCTTCATCGCCCTCGGTCTGCTCACGGCCGTCGCCGCCATCTGGGTCCCGGCGGCCCTTGGTGAGCCTGCGCTGCGCGCAGTCGCTTCGGGTGGGGCCATCCTCGCCATCGCCGCACTCGGGCAGATGCTCGTCATCATGACCGGCGGCATCGACCTCTCCACCCCCGGGACCATCACTATGGCCGCGGTCTTGATGGTCGGGATCGGCAACCAACCCGGCCAGCCTCTGGGGAGGGCCATTCTCACCGCCCTCGGCATCGGCGCCCTGATCGGGCTGGTCAACGGTCTCCTCATCGGGGGCCTGAAGCTCAACGCCCTCATCGTCACACTCGCCGTCGGGCAGCTCGTGGTCGGGCTCGTGACCCGCTACTCCCGTGGCTTCGCCGTCCAGTTGCCGGTGCCGCCGGCGCTCTCCGATTGGACCTCGTCGCGGGTGTTGGGGCTCAGTCCCGTCTTCTGGTTGGGGATCGGCCTCACCGCTGCCCTGATCCTGGGCTTTCGCTACACCACGCTCGGTCGGCGGTTTCAGTCGGTGGGCGCCAATCCGGTGGCGTCTCAGGTCGTCGGCTTGAGGGTCAACGTCAACCAGATCGCCGCCTACGTGATGGCAGGCATCTTCTACGCAGCAGCCGGCATCGCTCTCGCCGGCCAGTTGAAGACTCCTGGGGTCGCTGCCGGCCAGACCTATCTTCTCGGGCCCATCGCCGCCGTCGTCATCGGCGGGGCCTCGTTGACCGGCGGCCTGGCGAGCTCTTTCGCCACAGCGTCCGCCGCCTTCTTCCTCACCTGGCTCAACCAGATGATGAGGATCCTCGGCTTGTCCACGGCCTGGCAGAACGTCGTGTTCGGGGTCGTGATCATCGCCGGGATGTTGGTCTCGGGCGACCGGATCATCCGCTTCGTGGAGCGCCTGCTCCGCGAGAGACGGAGGGGCCGGAAGACGGGAGAAACGAGAAAGACAGAGTTGGAAACGAGCGGGTCGAGTTGAGAAAGGAGAGCGAACGTCCTGGCAAGGAAGTTCCCATGGAGGAGATATGAAACGATTCAGAGTGATTGCCTGGCTAGCGGTGCTGGGCCTCGTGATCGCCGCCTGTGGCGGCGACGGCGGGGCAACCACCACCACCGCCGCCCAGCAGACAACCACGACGGCGGGTGCCACCACCACGACCGGCGGCGATGGCTCCACGACCACCGCGGCGCCATCGGACAACCCGTTGGAGGAGTACGGGGAGACCATCGACGCCGATCCGGCGTTGATCGAGAAGGCGCTGGGCCCAGTAGACCCATCCGACGAGGCGAGCTGGAACATCGTTCTGGCTTCGATCGCCCGGGCCAACCAGGACCTGGATGACGCCACCATCGCCAAGGCGATGGAGTGCTGGAGCAACCAGGAGTGCGACACCGGCAGCGGTGGCGACCTCGTGATGGGCTACGCGGATGGCGGCGGCAACGACGTCAACGTGTGGCGTGCAGTGAGCAAGATGGAGGCGGTCCTCCAGGCGCTCACCTATGACGAGATCGGGACGATCGTGGCCACGGCCGCCAACTTCAACCCGGACCCGGCGGTTCACGCCAACGACATCCGCTTCCTGATCAACCGCGGCGTCGACTTCATCGTCGGCTATCCCGACATGGGCATCGCCATCGCGGACGCCATCGCCGAAGCCGACGCGGCGGGCATCCCGTACGTGTCGTTCTCGGCCGGCTGGGTCGGGCTTCCCGACCAGGAAGGCGCCCTCGTCCCCGGTGAGGACTACCTGACCGTGGTCGGCGAGGACCTGTGCGCGCTGGGCGAGAGCTTCGCCGAGGTGCTCAACGACGGTGTGGGCGAAGGCAAGGTCGCCCTGCTCGGTGGCACCCCGAACAACGCGCTCTCCCTGGGCTGGCAGCGGTGCACGATCGACGCCCTCGGCGACTCGATCACGCTCGTCAACCCCCCGGCGAACCGTGACTCCACCACGGGTGACACCAACTGGTACAACCCGATCATCCCCGACATCTTCGAGGGGCTGTTGGTGGCCAACCCGGACATCCGGGGCTACGCCTACGAGTACGCAGACGGCATGCTCAGCGGGTACGAGGCCTACAGCGAGCTCGACATCCCCGTCGAGAACCTGACCCTGGCCCTCCGCACCGACGAGCAAAGCCTCTTCTGCGACTGGGCGGAGCGCAACGAGCCGACCTACAACATCTGGTTCTCCGCGGGAGGCAACTTCCAGTCGAGGACGGGTGTCACGGCGGCGATGATGTCGATCAAGGGCGCCGAGATCCCGGCGGTGATCACCGTTCCGCACGTGATGCGGAAGGTGACGGCCGACGACTGTGACCCGGACCGGGCCAACCCGGTGGTGTCAGGCACCTCGCTGGTGCCGGGCTCCCTGCTCGCGCAGATGTTCGGCGGCTGATGACCGAACGCGACTCTCGAGAAGGGTCGACCGAGACGGTCCTCGAACTGACGGGCGTGTCCCGTCAGTTCGGGGCTGTCCGGGCGTTGACCAACGTCGACTTCGATTGCCGTCCTGGCGAGGTACATGCCCTCGTCGGGGAGAACGGGTCGGGGAAGTCGACCCTTCTCGGTATCGCATCCGGGTTCGTCGAGCCCGACACCGGCGTCGTGCGCATCGGCGGCAAGCGCCTCCGCACCGACTCCCCGGCCCTCGCCCGCAAGCTGGGCCTTTCGATCGCCTACCAGGACACCTCCCTGGTTCAGGCGGAGCCGGTGAAGAACAACCTCTACCTGGCCGCCGCGGGCGGTCAGCGTCCGCCCTACTGGAACCGGAAGAGGTGGGCCAGGAAACTGCTCGCTGAGTTCGATCTCGATCTCGAGCTGTTCCCCGACTCACCGGCCGGCTTCTTGACCCTCGCCGAGAGGCAGCTGTTCGAGGTGGCCAAGGCCCTCGTTTCCAACCCGAAGGTGCTCCTCCTCGACGAGCCGACGACCGCACTGGGCCCCGACGAGGTCGAGGCCCTGCACCGCACGGTGAAGGCGTGTCGCGAACGGGGGGTGGGAGTGGTGTACGTGAGCCACCGGCTGCCCGAGATCCTGGAGATCGCCGACCGGATCACCGTGCTGCGGGACGGGCAGAACCAGGGCACCTTCGATGCCCGCGCCACCACCGAAGCCGAGCTAGTCGAGCTCATTGTCGGTCGCCCCTTCGAAGCGGCCTTCCCGCCACCAGTCGGCGGGACGTCGGAGAAGCGTGACGTTCTGGTCGTCGACGGCCTGCAGGGCCAGTCGTTCGGGCCCGTCTCCTTCACGCTCGAAGCCGGGGAGGTGGTGGGCATCGCCGGAGCAGAAGGCAACGGCCAGCCCCAGCTGTTCGACTGCCTCGCGGGCCGTGTGCCGCCGAAGGCCGGTCGTGTCACGTGCAATGGCAGAGACCTGACGCTGATCTCGACCACCGAGTCGGTGCGGGCCGGGATCCTGATGCTCCCCGGCGACCGGAAGCGTGAGGCCCTGATGCCGGTGCTCGGGGTCCGGGTCAACTCCACCATCCAATCTTTGGGGAAGTTCTCACTGGCGGGTCTTCTGCGCCGCCGGGCCGAACGGAAGGCCGTCGCCGATCTGGTGTCCGAGCTCGAGATCCGGACCCCCTCGCTGGAACAGCCTGTCGAGTTCCTGTCCGGTGGCAACGCGCAGAAGGTCTCGGTGTCGAGGACCTTCTTGCGAGAGCCCGCCGTCATCCTGGCCTACGAGCCCACCCAGGGCGTGGACGTGGGATCGCGGTTCGACATCTACCAGGCGCTGCGGAAGCGCACCGATGCAGGCGCCGCCATGATGGTCAAGTCCTCCGACCCAATCGAGCTCTCGGGGCTTTGCGACCGGGTGCTCGTCATGTCGCGAGGGACGATCGTCGAAGAGATCCCCGGCGACGAGCTCGACGAGCGTCGGATCACGGAGGCCATCGTCCGGGGGCCGGGCCTCTCCAAGGCCGGCCGCTCGCCCTTCGGTGTGGCCATGCCGAAGTCGCCGACGGGGTCCGACACGTGAGCGCACCGATCGAGTCGACGCGGGCCGACCGGCTCCGCCAGAAGTGGCGCATGCTCCTCCGCGAGGCCAGGGAGAAGAACCGCTGGCGCAAGATCGTCCGGTTCCGCCTGTGGATGCCGGTGGCGCTCCAGATCATCCTCGTGGTGGCCCTCGCCTGGTACACGAACTCCAGGTTCCCGGGCTTCCTCAACGCCACCAACATCAACCAGCTGCTCATCCTGGCCCTGCCGCTGATCGTCGCCGCCTACGCCCAGACCCATGCGCTGCTCGTCGGCTACATAGACCTGTCGGTCGGGGCCATGATCAGCCTCGGGGTGGTGATCGCCTCGTACCTCATCGGCGGGATCGCCACCACCGGCCAGATCTTCGTCGGCGCCCTCGTCATCATCGGCTGCGGAGTCGCCCTCGGCTTGCTCAACGCCGGCTTGATCCGGGGGGTGAAGATCCCTTCGATCATCGCCACGCTCGCCACGATGAGCATCCTCAACGGGTTCGCGCTGAACATGCGGCCATCGGCGCAGGGGATCATCAGCCCCACCCTCGTGGGCTGGCTGAAGACTTCGGTAGGCCCGGTGCCCGTCGCCTTCATCGTGGTGGCGTTGGGGGCGGTGGCAGCCGACGCGTGGCTGCACGGATCCGGATCGGGCCTCCAGCTTCGCGCCGTCGGCTTCGACGATCGCTCGGCGCGACGGAGCGGCGTCCGAACCACCTGGCTTCGAGTCCGGGCCCTGATCCTGTCCAGCGTCCTCGCCGCCATGGCTTCGTTCCTGGTCATGGCCCGGTCTCCCATCGGCAACGCCCAGATCGGCGACACCTTCGCCCTCTCCAGCATCACGGCGGCCGTCCTGGGCGGCGCATCCCTGGCCGGCGGCCGCGCCACCTTCGTCGGGAGTGCCGTGGCGGCCATCCTCCTGGCCCTCATCCTCACGGTGCTTCCCTATCTGGGCCTCTCCAACACCGACGGCCTGATGATCATCGGCGGGCTGGTGCTGCTGGGGGTGATCCTCTTCCAGGTCGGGGATCTCAAGGAGCTGGTGAAGCGCAACTACAAGCGTGCCCGCCGCCTGGTCGTGGGGTCCCGTCCTCCCAAGGCGGTGGAGCTCCCCAACTTCTTCCCGGAGGGCACGGCCATCAGCGTCACGCCCACAGACCGGAAGGTGATCAAGGGCGGGATGGTCCTCACCCTCGATCCCGCAGTCGGAGACTTCGCGTCCGCGGACGTGCTGATCGAAGGCGACAAGATCGTGGCGGTCGGCCCGGCTCTCGAGACCGGGGACGCCGAGGTGATCGACGCCACGGGAATGATCGTCATGCCGGGCTTCATCGACACCCACCGGCACATCTGGGAGGGCCTCCTCCGCAACCTCGGCACCGACATCCCCCTGGAGGGGCGCACCTCCTACATCACCTTCGTGCTCCACAAGCTCGCCCCGGCGTTCCGGCCCGAGGACGCTTATGTCGGGAACCTGCTCTCCGCCCTGGGCGCCATCGATGCCGGGATCACGACCCTGCTCGACTGGTCGCACATTCAGGGGTCGCCGGCGCACACCGACGCCGTGGTCCAGGCCCTGAACGACTCCGGCATGCGCGCCGTCTTCGCCTACGGCTTCCCGTGGTGGGGCAAGTGGGAGGAGCGGCAGCCGAGTTGGTTCGTCCGGGCGGCCACCGAGCACTTCTCCACCAAGGACCAGCTACTCACCCTGGCGCTCGCCGCCCCCGGCCCAGAGTTCACGGACTTCGAGGTGACCAGGGACCACTGGAAGCTCGCCAGGGAGACCGACGCCCGGATCACGACTCACGTCGGCGTCGGGACCTATGGGCAGGAGCGGAAGGTGCAGCGATTCGGGGAGGCCGGCCTGCTCGGGCCGGACACGACCTACATCCACTGCACGACTCTCAACGACACCGAGATCCAGATGATCGTCGATACCGGCGGCACCGTGTCCCTGGCCTCGCCGGTGGAGATGATGATGGGCCACGGGATGCCGCCGATCCAGAAGTTCCTGGACCGTGGCCTTCGCCCGAGCCTGAGCGTGGACGTGGAGACCAACGTCCCGTCGGACATGTTCAACCAGATGCGCAACGTGTTCGCCCTGCAGCGATCGCTGGCGGGGGAGGCCGGCCGGGCGGTCGTGCCTGCCCGGGACGTTCTCGAGTACGCCACGATCGAGGGGGCGCGGGCCAATGGGCTCGACCACAAGACCGGGTCACTGACTCCGGGCAAGGAAGCCGACCTGATCATGCTCCGGACGGACCGGCTCAACGTGACCCCCTTGAACGATCCGGCGACAGCGGTGGTGGTCGGAATGGACACGTCGAACGTCGACACGGTGATGATTGCCGGCCGGGTCATGAAGCGAGCCGGCCGGTTGCTTCATGCCGACTGGCGGACCGTTCAGGCAGCTGCGCTGGAGGCCAGGGACCACGTCATCGAGCGCTCCGGCTACAAGCTGCCCAAGATCTGAGGGCGCGCGATCAGGCCCGGAGGCCGACCGGGACCTGGATCTCGGTCACGTAGTCCTGCGGACGCTCGGCCAGGTAGGCCTCCGGCACGCCCAATCCGGGGTCGGCCCCGAACTGCAGGTAGAGCACCCGGCGTGATCCCGTGGGAGTACCTCCTGTCGCCTCCACCCAGGCTTCCAGGACGGAGACGACGGTGTCCATCCCCTCGTAAGGGCCACGATGGAGTGCCGTCGCCATCGACTCCGATGGGAGGCGGCTCGAGGACACGCCGTGGCCGTCGACTGGCCCGGTGACAGGGACGAAGATCTCCTGGCCGCCTTCGGGGTGCAGCAACATCCCGGGAGGAAGCGGCGCCCTGACCCCGGCGTCTCTGACCACTGCCTCCAACAGGTTGAACCCCTCCTCGGCGTCGAGGCCCCCGATGGGGAGCAGGGCGACGAGCTGGGCCGGGACGGTCCGTTCGACGACGTCGAGCCCTGACCAGTCGGTGTCGACCCGGATCCCCAAGGCCACGAGGTTCGCCTCGATTCTGGCGCGGTCGGTCTCCAACTCCTGGCGACGCCTCTCCAGGACGGCGCCGAGGTCGGCGCCTTCGGCCACCAAGCGGCCGACGATGGCGAGGGGTATCCCCAGGTCGCGCAGCGAGATGAGCCGGCGCAAGTCGGGCAACTGGGAAGGGGAGTAGTAACGGTACCCGGTGTCTGGGTCGACCCAAGCCGGCTGGAAGATGCCCCTGGTGTCGTAGTTGCGCAGGGTCTTGGCGCGGATGCCGCTCAGTTGGGCGAACTCGCCGATGCGGAACAAGCCCGGAGCTTACTTGACCTTCCCCAACGGGGAAGGTTCATCATGTGCCCATGAACCAGATGAGGAGGGTCCGTGTCGCAGCTCAGCTCCACCCGCAACACGGGGAGTTCGCCGGGATGCGGACGGCAGCCGTCGAGGCGGAAGAGCTCGGCTACGACATCGTGTACACCTGGGACCACTTCTTCCCGCTCTACGGCGACCGGGACGGTCCGCACTTCGAGTGCTTCACGACCCTGGCCGCGCTTGCCCAGGCCACGCAACAGGTGGAGATCGGACCACTTGTTGCCTGCAACTCGTACCGGAATCCGCACCTGGTCGCCGACATGGCCCGGACGATCGACCACATCTCCGGCGGGCGCTTCATCCTCGGCCTCGGATCGGGCTGGAAGGAGCGCGACTACGACGAGTACGGCTACGACTTCGGCACGAAGGGGTCGCGACTGCGGCACCTGGAACGGAACCTCCCTTTGATCGAGGAGCGGTTGGCCGCCCTCAACCCCCCTCCGATTCGCCGGATGCCGATCCTCATCGCCGGCCTGGGCGAGACGATCACGCTCCGCCTGGTCGCCCGTCACGCCGATGCTTGGCACGCCTCCTTCCCGGATCGGCCCGAGGAACTGGTACCGAAGGTGGAGACCCTTCTCCGCTGGTGTCAGGTGGAGGACAGGGACCCGTCTGGAATCGAGTGGGGTCTGGGCGTGGAGCCCGAGGACCTCGATCGGTTCCTGGCCGAGGATGCAGGGACCTACCTCGACATGGGTTTCACCCAGTTCACCTTGGGCTTCAACGGGCCCGGGTGGAGAGTCTCCGCCGGACGGGAGTGGCTGGCGTGGCGAGACGACGTCAACTCCGGACGAGGTCGCGAAAACTAATCAGCAGTTCGGTTTGCATCTGTGGCATGCCGACCTCTAAGTTCCGTCTTACCGAATCGGGGGCAACCCCGGATCGGGACGGACGCCACCGAGAGGAGGCTCCGGAATCCGGATGGTGGAACTGCCTTCGGGCAGGAGCACGATTCGGGTCGATGACCCCGAGAGGGTGACAGCTTCGGTTTTCACTCCCTCGGGGTCCTTCGCGTTCCGAGGGTTGTCTCGACGCCGCCGATCAGTCGCCGAGTCGGCCGTCGGCCAGGTCGGCCCAGATCTCGTTTGCGCCTTCGGTCAGGAAGACGACGCTGGCGTTGCCCGCTCTCCCCCCTCGTCCGGGGACCACCGTGTTGGGCATGGTCTCCAGATCGGCCGACACTGCCGCCGCCGAGAAGGTCAGCAGTTGCTCGGCGGACATGTTGGTCGTGATCCACAGCTCGGAAGCTTCGAGAAGGGGCGGGATGGCGCCGTAGCCCTGGGTCTTCACCGTCCTGGCGGCTCCGATGAGGAGCATGCCCTGCAGTTCGGAGCGGGCGAAGTCGCCCCCTGACAGAGTCTTGCGTGGCCTTGCGAACGCCAGAGCTTGCTTGCCGTTGAGGATCTGGCGCCCAGCCTCGAAGTAGGCCTTGGCCCACTTGTCGTTGATGGCGAACGGGACATCCACTTCGATGCCCCCGAGCACGCTCCCTACGAGCGCGCGGAACCCCTCGAACCCGGTGAGCACGTAACCCTCCAATGGGAGCCCGGTGGTCTCGTTCATGGTCCGGAACAACGTGTCAGGCCCGCCAAGTGAGAGGGCCGCGCTGATCCGGTTGCGTCCGACTCCGGGGACGTTGACGTAGGCGTCCCTCGGGATCCCCACGACACTTCCCTCGCCATTGCCGTCGAGCCCCACCACGTGAAGGCTGTCACCGCGGCTGTGGTCCCTGTCCTCGCCTGGCCGGGCATCAGATCCGACCACGGCCACCAGTCTCGGGAACTCGCCGAAGTACTGGGCCCCGAGCTCGGGCCATGAGCCGCCGACGATCCGCCATCCCTGCTCCCCTTGCACGGCGAGGAACAGGTCATTGCCTGCCTCGACCACCGCGATGGTCTGACCTCCGAAGACGCCTACTGAGCCCGTTCCCGACAGTGGGGGCGCGAATGGGGCCGGTGTTATCGCAGCCGCCACCGCGTCCGGCAACGCCGGCGCCGAGGCGGAGGCACCCGTGGCGTAGTCGTAGAAGGAGTCGACCAGTGCAGTCAGTTCCTCGGGAACACCCTCCACGCCGAAGGGCGGCACCGTGGTGGTCGTGGTTGGCGGGATCGTCGTGGTGGTGGAAGTGGTCGTCGTCGATGTCGTGGTCGTGGTCTCGGGCGACGCAGAACCGCAAGCACCGAGCACGCACGCCACGAGGACGAATAAGGCAACTGTCTTCGACATGGAATGGATCCCTGACCGGGCTCGGGCACCGTAAGTGCGGCCTCATACCGTGACAAATGGCGGGTCGTAAGGGCTGGAGGTGGTTCACGGCAATCGACGATTGCCGGTGCGAGGCGAAGATCGGGCGTGGTGGACGCGGTGATCCCAGTTCGCGAAAAGAATCTCAGCTGGTGCGGCGGGCGATGATCAAGGACAGGGCCAGGATCACCGTGAGCCCGGCGAGCCCGAGGCCGAGGTACATGTTGTCCTCGAGGACGAACGTGAAGGCGAGTCCGGCCGTGAGCAGGGGCAGGGTCCACATCAGGTTGATCGACAGGGGGCTGCGGTCACGGACACCGAACCAGGTGACGAACAGGGCCAGTATCCCGAACCCCATGGTGGAGACGGCGAGCAGGCGGGTGACCAGAGTCACGTAATCAGCCACCGAGTCGTCCAGGTTCTCGAACTCCTGGCCCGTGAGGCCGGAGAACCAGGTGGCGTCCGCGGGCGAGTAGAGGATGTATCCGCCGACCAGGACGAGCGCGACGGCCACGACGGCGAGCGCGCCCCAGGCCACTGTGAACAAGGGCCCTGGTCCTCTTCTCCTCATGCGCAGCCTCCGGGGGGTGGGGGAGGGCGCAGGATAGGGAAATGCAATCGACCCATCGAATGGCGTATCCAATTCGGTGTTCCCGTCGTTTACATATACGGAGCGCGGGGCAATGGGAGACGAGCTCACTGAAGGAGTGTGGTGATGAAGGCTTCGAAGCCCTGGGTTCTGCTGTTGACGGTGCTCGCCCTCGTGGTGACCACAACCGTCGCTTTCGCCGCCGAAGGCGACGATCCGCTGGGCGAAGACGACACGGTGTTCAACTTCGGGTACGACGAGGAGAACCAGGTCTTCGCGTGGGGATCTTCGGCCGATGGCCTGCTCGACTGCCGTTTGACCCCCGGTCCCTACCAGGTCAAGTACGTGACCAACGATGGGCGCTTCTGGGTTGACGACCTGCTCAACGATTCTGCGGAGCCCGTCACTTTCCCGGTCCGTGACGATGCCATGGCAGAGCCGGTGGAATACGCCGCCGACGGCGAGTGCGGGCTCTCAGGCGGGCTCGTTGCCGGCCCGAACGGCCAGGTGAACCACGGGATGTTCATGAAGCTGTTCAACTCCATGTACGAGGGCAAGGGCCGAGGGTGCATCATCCGCCACCTGGCCCAGTCCGACCTCGGAAAGGGCGACCAGCAGGTGAAGGTGCCCGAAGTCGGCGACGAAGTCCTCACCGCCCCTGAAGAAGGCACCATGGACCTCGAGAGCGTCGTCACGAAGTGCACCAAGAGCGCCGATGAGGAATCTGACGCCACTTCCGGCAACGGGAAAGGCAAGCCCGACCACGCCGGCCAGGGGAAGCCGCCTTGGGCCGGCAAGCCCGGCGGGCCCAACGGCTAGGCCATTCTCGACACATGCTGCGTAACCCGGCGCCCCCAGTGGCGCCGGGTTCGCGTTACGCCCCTTGCTGGCGTCGGTGCATTGGCCACCTGGTTCAACTCGAGTGTTGATGGCGAGCCGACCGCACTAAGTTTCAACTCCAACGCCGAGCCCGGGCGCGTCGCCCGGGGCGGGGGACCCATTGATCGGGGCGCATCCGGGCTTGCCCGGTAGAGCACCTTCCAGCTCGAGCCCGTCAGCTAACCCCGCAGGCGCAGAGGAAGGGACGTATGGAGCCGTTACCGGGGATTCCCCACGCCGACCTGTTGAAGCTGGTCTTCTCGGTCGCCGCTCTCCTCGGCACTGCCCGCCTGCTTGCCGAGATTGCCCGGCGAGTGGGCCTGCCCGCGGTCGTGGGCGAGATCATGGCTGGGGTGATCCTCGGCCCCTCCCTCTTGTCCGGGATCTTCCCGGAGTTCGGGAGATGGATCGTTCCGCAGACCGCTCTTCAGGGTCAACTGCTGGAGACCGTGGGCCTCATCGGCATCATGTTCCTCCTGGTGGTCGTGGGGTTGGAGACCGACCTGGCCTTGATCCGGACCCGGTTCAAGGTTGCCGCCAGCGTGGGCCTCGCCGGTCTCCTCGTTCCCTTCGCCGCGGGACTGGCGTTCGCATTCGTCTTCCCTGACTCGCTGCTGGCCGACCCCGCCGAGCGGAACATCTTTGCCCTGTTCGTCGCCGTCGCCCTCGCCCTGTCTGCGATCCCGGTGCTGGCGAAGATCCTCTCGGACATGGGGCTGATGAGGTCCCGGTTCGGTCAGGCCGCCCTGGCCGCAGGCATGATCGACGACATCCTGGGGTGGACCCTTCTCGGAGTCGTCACCTCCCTCGCCGCGGCGGAGGGTCTCGCCGTGGGCAACGTGATGCTGACCTTGGGGTCTGTCGTCCTCTTCTTCGCAGGCACCGTCTTGATCGCCCGCCCCGTGGCCCGTTGGGGGCTCCGCTTCGTCCAGGAGCGGTTCGGTGGCCGTGACATGCTCCTCACGCTCCTGGTGGTGCTCGCTTTCGGCTGGGGGGCCTTCTCCCAGGCGCTCCACCTGGAACCGATTCTCGGAGCCTTCATAATCGGGATCATCTTCGGCCAGATGCGCCGCTTCCCGATCGAGGTGAGCAGGAGCCTCGAGAGCGTCACCCATGGCGTATTCGCTCCCGTGTTCCTGGCCACGGCCGGGCTCCGTCTCAGCATGGAGGAGCTCTTCGAGCCGGAGATGCTGCTGCTCACCGGCCTCCTCCTTCTCGTGGCCGTCGCGGGAAAGCTGATCGGCGCCTATCTGGGTGCCCGATACTTCGCCGGGAGCGGTCCGCGCGAAGCGGTTGCGTTCGGGGTTGCCCTGAACGCCCGCGGTGTCCTCGGCATCATCGTCGCCAGCATCGGCCTGTCCATCGGCGTCCTGTCCCGGCCCGTGTACTCCATGCTGGTGGTGGTGTCGGTGCTCACCTCGCTGATGGCACCCATCGGCCTCAAGCTGGTGCTCCGGCCCGAGACGATCGGTGACATCGGAGAGGAGGAGACCGTCCTGTCCCGGGTGCGACGCGTCCTGGTCTCGGTGCGGCCGCGCGAGGACGAGGGGTCTGGTGTCCAGTCGCTCGAGGCGTCGGTCCTGACGAGTCTCGCTTCGGAGCTCCCGGCGATCACCTTCCTCACCGTGGCCGAGCCGAAGGAACGCAAGTTCGCTGATCGCTACCTGAATCGCATCGCCAAGCTCTTCCCGTCCGACACCGACGTATCGACCAAGGTGGCAAAGGGCGACCCGGTGAGCCGGATCCTGGAGGAGGCCAACAAGGGATATGACCTCCTGGCCATGGGCGCACCCGAAAACCCGCAGGACGGGTCCCATCTGTTCGGTTCGGTAGTCGATGAAGTCGTCCGGCTGGCGCCTTGCCCGTCCATCGTGTTCACGGCCCGCAGCGGAGTGTGGCCACCGCGGCGGATACTGGTCCCCACCAACGGGACCCCGCCAGCGGCGCGAGCGGCTGACCTCGCCTACGCCCTGGCGGGGGACGAGGCCAGCGTGATCCTCCTCCATGTGGTCGACCCGGACGTGGCGACGGAGATGTCGACCTCTCGTGGCGGTTCGCCCGCGGTCAGGATGGAGATCGGCGACGACATGGTCAACGAGCTGGCCTCCGTCGGACGGGCACGCGGTGTCAATGTTGCGACCGAGGTGGTGATGGGACGGTCGACCGTCGACGCCATCATCAGTCGCGCCAGTCGGAGCGTGGACCTCGTGATCCTCGGCACCGGGGCGCGCTCAGGGACTCAGCGCCTCTTTCTCGGTCCGAAGGTCGAGTTGATCCTGCGCGATTCGCCTTGCTCCGTGATCGTCCTCAATACCTGAGCTCGGAGAAGTCGGACGTCAACAGGGTCGCCCAGAGGTCGATCCCGTACCAGAGGTTGGCGATCCTGATGTTCTCGTCGGCGCCGTGCTGGTTGTTGTCGTGGTTGGCGATCGGCAGCACGACGACCGGGGCGGCGAGCAGCTCCTCGAAGAGATAGAGCGGGACCGATCCACCCAGGGTGGGGAGGGCGACCGCCTCGCCTCCGGCAGCTTCGCACGCCGCCATGAGTGTGGAGGCCAGAGCGGAGTCCATCGGCACCCTCACGGCCCGGTATCCGGGCATCTTCTCCATCTTGGCGAGGTGGCGATGGAAACGGCGCTCTTCGGGAGTGGGGTCGTGATCGATGACGATGTAACCCTGGTCGCGAATGTGCGCCTCGACCCGGTCGAGGATGCCCACCGGGTCGTCGCCGGAAGCCAGGCGAATGTCGATGGAGGCGGTGGCCTCGGTCGGGATCACGTTGCGGGCGTCGTCGCCCACCGACGCCGATCGCAATCCCCGGATGTTGAAGCTGGGGATCATCAACCGCTCCGGGTACAGGGCGTCCTGCACCTCGGCTGAGCCGAACCCCAGCTCTTCGGGGAGCCGGTCATCGACGGTCGGCAGGGCGGCGATGGCCGCTCGTTCGGCATCGGTGATGGGCGCCGTGTCGTCGTAGAACCCCGGCACGGTGACCATCCCGTTCTCGTCCTTGCAGGTCGCAAGCAGGCGGGCCAGGTCCATGGCCGGGTTGGGGACCCAGTTTCCGTAATGGCCGGAGTGGAGCTCTCGCTCCGGACCGTAAACGGTCAGTTCGAACCCGGTATAGCCCCGTACTCCGAAGACCACCTGAGGCTTGCGCGTCTGGTGGACCGGCCCGTCGCAGAGGAGCCACGCGTCGGCTTGGAGCCGCGACCCGTACTCCTCCATGTAGCGGGCGAGGTTGGGGCTGCCGGACTCCTCCTCCCCTTCGAAGAGGAAGACCAGGTCGACGGTTCGATCGATCCCCGCTGCGCTCAACGCGTCAACGGCGGCGCTGAGGGCCGCGAACGGCGTCTTGTCGTCGGATGCGCCTCGTGCGTAGATCCGCCACTCCGGATCGATGGCCTGTCCTGGCTCCGGGAGAGCGATCTCTTCTCCCCCCTGGTGCCATGGGGCGGTCGACAATGCTGCGGCGAAAGGAGCAGTCGTCCATGACGCCGCATCGACCGGCTGGCCGTCGTAGTGGACGTAGACACCGATGGTTGCCGTGGCTCCCGGGCTGCGCAGCTCTCCGATGATCGCCGGGCTGGCGCCGGGGGCTTCGACCACTTCCATTCTGGCGCCGCGCCCCTCGAAGCGGCGGACGAGCTCCGCGGCGTTGGCACGCAGGTCTTCGTCGTGCCGGGTCACGTTCGGGAGCCTGAGGAGGTCGACGAAGTCGGCGATGATCAGCCATCCGTTCTCGGCGACGTGGCTGCGAGCGGCCTGGATTGCGGCGGTGGACATGGCCGGAGGTTAGGGACGTCTTGGGCGGGCTCGCCCGTAACCTGGGGGGATGCGCGCCGGAAACCTCCTCATGGCGCTCGGAGCCCTGCTCCTGGTCGCCGGCGCTCTCGTCCGATTCTTCCCCGGTGCTTTCTCCTGGTTCGGCAACCTCCCGGGGGACATCCGCATCGAGGGGGAGAACACCAAGGTGTTCATCCCGCTGACCTCGATGATCCTCGTCAGCATCCTCTTGAGCGTGGCCGTCCGGGTCATTGGAGCGATCTTCCGTGGCCGGTGAGATGAAGGTCAGCAATGCGGACCGCGTGGTCTTTCCCGAGGCCGGCTTCACCAAGGGCGAGGTCGTCGCCTACTACGAAGCCGTGGGACGGGCGCTTCTGCCTTACGTCGAGGGCCGGGCCCTCACGGTCGAGCGCTACCCGAAAGGGATCACCAAAAAGGGGTTCATGCAGAAGAACGCCCCCGACCACTATCCGGACTACATCGAGCGCTTCACCACACCGAAGGAAGGCGGCGGGGTGACGGTGTACCCCGTTATCCACAACACGGACGCCCTCGTCTACCTGGGCAACCAGGGAGTGATCACTTTCCACGCGCCGCCGGTTCGGGTCGATGACATCGACCGGCCCGATTGGGTCATCTGGGACCTGGACCCCTCTGACAGCGACGTGGACAAGGTGCGGAAGGCGGCCCACGTCCTGCGCGGGATCCTCGAGTCGCTCGATCTTCCCGTGGTGGTGATGACGTCCGGTTCCCGTGGCTATCACCTGCGGGCCAAGCTGGTGAGGAGACACGACTCCGAAGCGGTGGCCTCCATGGCCCGCGGTGCCGCCGTGCTCGCCGCCGAGGCGCACCCCGACCTGTTCACGGTGGAGTTCATGAAGAAGAACCGGGGGGACCGGGTCTTCGTCGATTGGCTGCGAAACGCGCCGTTCTCCACGGCAGTGGCACCGTGGTCGCTCCGCGCTCGCCCCAATGCACCGGTGGCGGTACCGCTCGAATGGTCCGAGGTCGACGAGGTCGCACCCGCCTCCATCGACCTGATGGGAGCGATAGCCCGTCTCGACTCGGACCCATGGCGGGGCCTGAAGGCAGTGAGCGCGGGCGCGGCCATCAAGAAAGTCGCCGCAACGCTCGAGGATGCCGGCCTCGAACTGGCGCCATTCGACCGATTCCGGAGTTGACCAACCCTTAGCATCGAGTCGTGCTTCCGATCCGAGACGTCAACCCCACTCGCATCACACCGGTGTTCACGCTCCTTCTCATCGGCGCGTGCGTCTTCGTCTGGTTCTTCTTCCAGGGCCACGAGTCCCAGGAGGAGGAAATCGAGTTCCTGTTTCGCCAGGCCGCCATCGGTTGTGAGATCACCACCGGCAATCCGCTGACCGTCGACGAGATCAACCAGCAGTTCTGCTCCGCAGACCCGCAGGGTCAACCGGCGTTCCCGGACAAGAACCCGTGGGTTTCGGTCCTGGTGTCGATGTTCCTCCACGGGAGCCTGGGTCACCTGCTGTTCAACATGTGGTCTCTGTGGATCTTCGGGAACAACGTCGAGGAGGCGTTCGGGGCGATCGGCTACCTCGTCCTCTATCTGCTGGGTGGTGTGGTGGCGACCATGGCTTTCGTCTTCGTCAATCCCGAGTCGACCGTCCCGCTGGTCGGGGCCTCGGGCGCCATCGCCGCCGTCCTCGGGGCCTACGCCGTGCTCTTCCCCACCCACCGGGTCTTGGGACTGGTCGGATGGTTCCTCCTGCCTGTGCCCGCGTTCATCTTCCTGGCCGTTTGGTTCGTGGGCCAGTTCGGTCTGGGCGGCACCAACGTGGCCTGGGAGGCACACGTGGGCGGTTTCCTCTTCGGACTACTCGTCGCCGTTCTGTTCCGTGGCCGGCTGCTTCGCCGCGTGGCGTCCGGTTACTGAACCGGGATCGTTCCACACGGGAGGAGGGACTTGCGCCGGCGCGCTGTAGAGGCGGGTGAGCCGTCCGACGTGGTGATTGGGGCCCTTCGGACGCTTGAACCGGACCACATCCCCGACGTCGGTGCGATCGGCCTGCTCGTGAGTGACGCGAACGTCGAAACGCTCGTCGTCGGCATCGATCGTGAGGAAACACCAGTCGAGGGGATTGGCTCCGTTGGGGGGCCGGAAGTCCTTGCCGACCACCAGCCCGACCTGACGTTTCGACATGTCGAGTCTCCGTTTCTCCCTGCTGTCTCCCTGCGCCCCAGCTCAGGCTATCCCGGAGCGGCCATCTGGGAAGTAGGTAGATGCTCCTAACCTGCCGCCTGTCCAGGGGGTAGTCCGTCCGCTTCGCCACAGTCAACCTCTTCACCCGTTTCGTCGACGTCGACCATTTCGCCTCGGTCCTCGACGAGGTCACACCCGACTTGCTGGTGGCGGTCGAATTGTCGCCCGATGCTGCCGACGTGATCGAGTCGCGCTATCCCCATCACCATCTCGCTCCCGAGAGGGGATACTCGGGCTGGGGACTGGCGAGCAAGCACCCTTTCCGGGTCGAGCCCGAAGCCCCGGGGTGGGGAAGGGGCGGCGCCGCCCACGTCGCCCTCGGGGACACGACGCTGCACCTGGCAGCGGTTCACATCCTCGATCCGATGCACCGGCCCCTCAAGCAGACCACGGCCACCCGTGAGCGGCAGGTCGATGCCCTCCTCGAATGGGGTGCGGGACTGCCTGCCGGCGAGCCTCAACTCGTGGCGGGGGACCTGAACGCCACTCCGCTGTGGAGCGTCTACCGGAGGCTGGCCGGGCGCTGGGACGACCTCGTGGCCTCCGGCGCACCGGGCACCCGTCCCCTGCGGACGTGGGGGATCCCCAGGGGTCTGCGGATGCTCCGGATCGACCACGTCCTCGGATCGGGCTTGGTGGCCACCGAGAACCGGGTCGTTCGCGTCCGAGGCTCCGACCACGCCATGGTCGTGGTCGAGCTGTCCCTCGCCCCCTAGATCAGAAGGCGGCGGCGACCACCTCGTCGGCGGTGTCGACGATGTGGAATCGGATCTCCGACCGGACCTTCTCGGGCAGGTCGTCGAGGTCGATCTCGTTCCGGCGAGGCAGGATGACCTCGGTGAGCCCGGCGCGGTGGGCAGCCAGGACCTTCTGCTTGACGCCACCGATGGGGAGCACCTTGCCCTGCAGTGTGATCTCGCCGGTCATGCCCACGGTCTCCTTCACGGTGCGGCCTGTGAAGAGCGACACCAGCGCCGTGAACATGGCGATGCCTGCGGAAGGGCCGTCCTTCGGAATAGCACCGGCGGGCACATGGACGTGGACCCGCGACTCGCCGAGGTCGGCCTCGATGCCGAGTTGCTTGGCGTGGGCCTGGACGTAGCTGAGGGCGATGCGAGCCGACTCCTTCATCACGTCTCCGAGCTGGCCGGTCAGGGTCAGCCCCGGCTCTCCGTCCATCGCGGTGGCCTCGACGAAGAGGACGTCCCCTCCGGCGCCGGTCACGGCGAGCCCGGTGGCGACTCCGGGCACATCGGTGCGGTCCGAGGCCTCGTCCTTCCAGACCTTGGGCTTGCCGAGATACTCGGCGACGTCGTCGGCGTCGATCGTGACGACGCCGTCGGAGTGCTTGGCGATGCTCGTGGTGACCTTCCTGGAGATCTTGCCCAGCTCGCGCTCCAGGTTCCTCACACCGGCCTCGTTGGTGTATCGATCGACGATGGTGGCCAGGGCATCGTCGGTGACGATGAGCTCCTCTGGCTCGAGACCCGTCGCCCGGAGCTGCCGCGGCAGCAAGTGGTCCCTGGCGATGGACACCTTCTCGTCGTCGGTGTAGCCGTCGATACGGATCACTTCGGTGCGGTCCAGGAGCGGAGCCGGGATCGTCTCGGCCATGTTGGCGGTGGCGATGAACATCACGTCGGACAGGTCGAGGTCGACCTCGAGGTAGTTGTCGCGGAAGGTGTGGTTCTGGGCGGGGTCGAGGACCTCGAGCAGCGCCGAGGACGGGTCGCCACGCCAGTCGTTCCCCACCTTGTCCATCTCGTCGAGCAGGAACACCGGGTTCATGGAGCCGACCTCGATGAGGGCCCGGGCCACGCGTCCGGGGCGGGCTCCGACGTAGGTCCTGCGGTGCCCGCGGATCTCGGCCTCGTCACGGATGCCTCCCAGGGCGACCCGGACGAACTTCCGACCCAGAGCCCGTGCGATCGATTCGCCGAGGGAGGTCTTGCCCACCCCGGGAGGACCAACCAAGAGCAGGATCGAGCTCGCGCTCTTGTCGGCCTCGACGCCCCGCTCGGCGCGCAGCTTGCGCACCGCAAGGTGCTCGATGATCCGCTCCTTGACGTCGGTGAGACCAGTGTGATCGGCCTCGAGGACGGTCCATGCCTCGTCCAGGTCGATCCGATCGTCGGTGGTCTCGCCCCAGGGGACCTCGAACATGGTGTCGAGCCAGGTGCGGATCCACGAGTGCTCCGGAGACTGCTCGCTGGTTCGCTCGAGGCGGTCGATCTCCCTCTCGATGGCTTCAGCCACCTTCTCGGGCAGCTCGATCTCGGCAAGCTTCTGCCTGAACTCGGCAGCAACGTCTTCCTCGTCGCCGAGTTCCTTGCGAATGGCGTCGAGTTGCTGGCGGAGGATGTACTCGCGCTGGCCCTTCTCGATCCGCTCGGTGGCGTCCTCGCGCACCTTGCGGCGGAGCTCCATGTCGGCCAGGACCTCGGTCATCCATCCGGTGAGGAGGCCGAGCCGCTGGCGGATGTCCAGCGCCTCGAGGAGCTGGACCTTCTGTTCCATGGAGAGGTCGGGCGAGTACACGGCGAGGTCGGCCAGACGAGAGGGGCTCTCCATGTCGAGCAGCCGCTCGGCGACGCCCGCCAGGCCTCGGTTCTCGAGCACCGCGCTGACGACGGCCCGGTACTCGGCCACCATCTCCTCGAGCTCGGAGTCGACGATGTCGACTTCCGGGGACTCGTCGGCGGTGACCCACAAGGCGCCCGCCTCGTCGACCGAACCGGCTCCTACCCGGGCACGGGTGCGGCCGGCGACCACGATCGTGCCGTCACCGTCCGACTGCTGGATCTCTCCGATGGTGCCGACGGCGGCATAGCGTCCCTCGATTCGAGGGACGAGGAGGATGCGGCCATTGGAACGGTCGGCGGCGGCGACGGCGATCTTGCCCTCTTCGGTCTCGACGTTGATCGTGACGACCATGTGAGGGAAGACCACCCCGTTGTGGAGGGGGAGGACCGGGATGGTGAGCCTGTCGGTGTTGGTTTCGGTGCTCATGGGTCAGTACAAACCTCGGCTGGGGTGGGGGTATTCCGACCCTGAGCGTAATCGACTCAGATTTGCTATCAGAGGTGGCGCGAATGCCAGTCGAGGATGGCCTCGAATCGCTCCATCCGGTGCTTGGGCTTGCCGCCCCGGCTCATCTCGTGGCCCTCGCCGGGGAAGCGCAGGAATTCGGTCGTCGTGCCGTTGCGCAACAACGCCATGAAGTACTGCTCGGCCTGCTCGATCGGGCACCGGAAGTCGTTCTCGGAGTGGAGCACCAACGTCGGTGTGGTCACGTTCTGGGCCAGGGAGAGAGGGCTGTAACGCCACCACGTGTCCCAGGCCTCCGGGTAGTCCACGAGCGAATAGTGCTTCGGGAAGGTACCGCCGATGTCTGAGGTGCCCGCGAACGAGTTCCAGGAGATGAGCGCTCGTTCCACGACGGCGGACTTCCATCGATCCTCCTGCCCGATAACCCACGCGGTGAGGAAGCCTCCATAAGATCCGCCCATGATCCCCATGCGGTCGGGGTCGAGACGCGGGTGCCGCTCCTGGGCGGCGTCGACCACCCGGCGGATGTCCTCGAGGTCGACGGCCCCCCAGCCCTCACCGGTCACGGAGCGCACGAAGTCGTAGCCGCGGCCCGATGAGCCCCGCGGATTGGAGTACACCACGCCGTAACCGGCCGAGACGTACACCTGGAACTCGTCGAAGAACGCGTGGGTGTACTGCGATGCCGGCCCTCCGTGGATGTTGAGGAGCAGCGGCACGCGTTCGGTCCCCTCCGGGAGGATCACCCACACGTCGATCGCGTCCGGCCCGTCCCCGATGGTGAAATGCTCCGGTTCGACGACTCCCAGATCGGCGCCGTTGAGGTCGGTCAGAGCGACGAGCTCGCCCTTCTCGATCGCGTAGAGCTCCCCCGGGTTGGCGGCGGTGACGACGGTGGCCACTGTCCGGCCCGACGCCGTGTCGGCGCCGGAGACCACCACCGGCCCGTCGACCAGTGTCTCGATCGACCCGTCCGAAGAGGCTCGGACCAGGCGAACCGCTCCTTCCGACTCGAGGACGACCACCGCGCTGTCGCCGTCCCATCGCACCAGCGGCGGGCCTCCGGCCAGTGACACCGAGCTGCGGTCGAGAACGGCGGTGACACCGGCGGTCGAACCGTCTTCCTCGCGACGATGGAGGGCGAGCACCGATGGCGCCTCCGGGCCGGGACTGCCCAAGGCATGCAGCGTCCCATCCGGGCGGTAGGAGAGGAATGCCCATTGGCCGCGGTCGAGGGCCCTGGTGATCTGCCCGGAGGCGACCTCCACTTCCCACGCGTCGGTACCGGGCTCGAGGCCGCGTCTGGGGTCCCGGTCGGAGAGGAACGCGATGCGCTCTCCGTCGGGGGACCAAGCGGGGTTCTCGTCGTTGAAGTCGCCTTCGGTGAGGCAATGAGGGTCGTCGGTGCCGTCGGGGTCCACCAGCCAGATGTGCCGTCTGCGGTCGTGCGTCCAGCCGCGGTTGTCGAACCGGAACGGAAACCGTGTGATGCGGCGCGGGCGGCGACCCTTCTCGTCCTCGTCGAGTCCTTCCCATTCCTCGGTGGGGGTGACGGCCACCACGGCCAGTGTCGACCCGTCTGGTGCCCACTCGATTGCCTCGACCCCGTACTCGAAGTCGGTGATGGTCTTCGCCTCGCCGCCGGCGATGGGCATGACCGCCACCTGTGCCACCTTCTTCTCTTCCGCAACACGCAGAAACGCCAGTTTCGAGCCATCGGGCGAGACTCTCGGCAGCGAGTCGGATGGTCCTGCGGAGAACGGCCGCGCCCCGGCACCGTCGTGTACCCAGATGGCGCGCTCGTACCGGTCCTTCTCGATGTCGGCGCGGGAGACGACGAAGAACACCCGCTCCCCGTCGGGGGTCAGCCGGGGGTCGGAGGGGATGGCGAGCTTGCTGATGTCCTCGGGATGCATGGAGACTCCTTGGTGTTCAGAGCCGGCCGATGCGGTCGACCAGCAGGTCGAAGAACCGGTCGGCGTCGATCTCGTTCATGACGGTGCAATTCGGCTGATGCCCGGTGACGCCCCACCAGTCGACGACCGTCATTCCCTGGGTGGGGCCCGGAGCGGTGTCGATCTCGACGAAGACGTTCTTGCCGCCGAACATGTCGGGCTCGAGGAGATAGGCGATCACGCAGGCGTCGTGGATCGGGGCGCCGGGCGTGCCGTACTTCTCCATGTCCCAACGGTCGTAGAAGTCGAGCATTCCGTGCACGGCGTCCCCGGGACGCGTTCCCATGTCCTTGAACCGCCGCAGCCGGTCCGGAGTCGCCAGTGCCTTGTGCGTGACGTCGAGAGGCATCATCACGACCGGGATGCCCGAGGTGAACACCAGGTGCGCGGCATGGGGGTCGACGAAGACGTTGAACTCCGCGGCTGGGGTCGTGTTTCCGCCCTCGAAGAAGCCGCCGCCCATCATCACGAGCTGCTTGATCCTGGGCGCTATCTCCGGCGCCAACACGAGTGCCAGGCCGACGTTGGTCAGCGGGCCCAGGGTGCAGAGGGTCACGTCATCGTGAGTCATGACCAGCTCGATGATTCGGTCGACCGCGTTCCCGTCGCCGGGCTGGAGCGAGGGGGGCGGCAGGTCGGCGCCGTCGAGCCCGGTCGGGCCGTGCACGTACTCCGCGGTCACGAGCTCCTTGACCATGGGGCGGGGGGCGCCCCGGTAGACCGGGATGTCGGTCCGGTTGCCCAGTTCGACCAGAGCCAGAGAGTTCTGAAGGGTCAACGGCAGGGGGACGTTTCCGGCCACCGCCGTGATCGCCAGGATCTCCAATTCCTCGGGGGAGGCGAGGGCTGTCAGGATGGCAACCGCGTCGTCCTGCCCGGGGTCGGTATCGATGATGATCTTGTGTGCGATGGGGCGGGAGGCTAGCTCGGGCAAGGCGGCCTCCACCCGCTCAGACGGCCTCGACCGGCCCGGTCTTTTCGAGCAATGTCGAGAGCTCGGCCGCCGGCGGGAGCGCCTGGGCACCCTCTCGGGTCGTGGCCGCCGAGCCGGCCGCCACCGCCCGGCGGACGCTGTCGCTCAAGGTCGCTCCCGAGGCGAGAGAAGCGGCCAGTGCGCCGCAGAAGGCGTCACCCGCGCCGGTGGTGTCGACCACCTTCACCTCCGGTGCCCGGCACCTGTACAACGCCCCGTCCTCCGAGAAGACCGCACCGTCCGCTCCGAGCGTGACGATCACCGATGCGGGCCCCTCGATCCCGGCAATCCCGAACGGGTCGGCCGACCCGGTCAGCCCTTCCAGCTCCGAGGTGTTGACGATCAGGATGTCGAGTAGCCCCCAGAGCTCGGCGGGCAAGTCGAGAGCCGGGGCCGCATTGAGGATGAAGGTGCCCTCGGCGAGTCGAGCGGCGGCGAGAACCGACTCCACCGGCACTTCCAACTGGGCCAGGCACACCGCAGCTCCGGCCACGAGATCCCGGTGACTCTCCACCCAGTCGGGATCGACGTCCTTGTTGGCACCCGGGCTGACCACGATTGCGTTCTGGCCTGCCGAGTCGACCGTGATGACGGCCAGCCCGGTGGGTGCCTCGTCGTCGACGCCCACAGCAGTGTCATCCACTCCCGCGCTCGTGAGGGCGTCGCGCATCTCGCGGCCTTCGGCATCACTGCCGACCTTTCCGATCATCGAAACCGATGCCCCGAGCCTGGCGGCCGCGACCGCCTGGTTGGCCCCCTTGCCGCCGGGACCGCCGATGTGCACCGTCCCGAGAATGGTCTCGCCCGGCACGGGGTGACGGGGGGTGAACACGGTCAGGTCGTAGTTGATCGACCCAACGACCACCACCCGGTCCGTCACTCGCCCTCCGTGGCGCGTCCGGCCGTTCGCTCTCGCATGCCGCGAACGTCCTCCCGGGTGGCCATGGGTATGAACATACAGGTGCCAGACTGCCGCCGTGTTCGCAGCCGCCCGCCGTCTCGCCGACGAAACCCCGCCCGACCGGAACCGGGTCGTCGACCTGATGCGAGTCCTCTCCATCCTCGTCGTCGTGTTCGGTCACTGGCTCATGGCTGCGGTGACGATCGAGGACGGCACACTCGTGCCGGGGCATCTCCTGGTGCTCGCCGAATGGACCCACCCCCTGACCTGGATATTCCAGGTGATGCCGGTCTTCTTCTTCGTGGGCGGATACTCGAACGCTCGATCGTGGCGATCGGCGCAGCAGCGCGGCGAGCCGTACGGGGGCTGGCTTCGGGCGAGGCTTCGCCGGCTCATCGTCCCCGTGGTGCCCTTGCTCCTCGTGTGGGGGATCCTCGGATGGCTGGCGCTCAAGGCCGGGCTTCCGTGGGAGACACTGCAGCTCGGGTCCCAGGTCGCCCTGGTCCCGACATGGTTCCTGGCGGCGTATGTCGTGATAGTCACGCTCGCACCGGTCTTCCTCGCCGTCTGGGATCGTTTGGGCTGGTGGTCGGTGGCCATCGGTTTCGCACTCGCGGGCGTCGCCGACGCCGTCTCGATTGCGGGTGGAGTCGTCTGGGTCGGGTTCCTCAACTACGTCCTCGTGTGGGGCACCGTTCATCAGCTCGGCTACGCCTGGGTGGACCGGCGGCTGGAGGGCAGGCTGCGACGCTGGGGCTTGCTGGCCCTCGGGCTGGGCGTGACCCTCGCGCTGGTGTTGGCCGGTCCATACCCCATCGCGATGGTCGGGTTGGACACCGCCGAATTGACCAACTCCTACCCGCCGCGGGTCACCCTGGCCTTCCTGGGCATGTTCCAGGCAGGCCTCGTCCTGGTCGCCGAGCCGTTGATGGAACGGTGGATGCGGCGACCTCTGGCGTGGGCTTTCGTGGTGATGGTGAGCGTGCAGATCATGACCCTCTACCTGTGGCACCTGACCGCCATGGTCATCGCGATCGGGATCGGGATGGCTCTCGGGGGCTTCGGCTTCGGGATCGAGCCGTTGACCGCCACGTGGTGGCTGACACGACCGATCTGGTTCATCGTCCTCGGACTGGTGACGGCGATCCTCGTGTCGACCATGGGCCGCTTCGAGCGCCCCCGCCCCGACCCTCGCCCGGCCCCGCCTTGGTGGCGGCCGGCGATCGCCGTGGCATTCGCCTGCGCGGGTCTGGGCCTGCTCGCGGCAATCGGGATCGCTGATGAGCACGGCATGAACGGGATCATCCTCACCCTTCCCTTGGTCGGTGTGGTCCTGGGGGGAATCGTCGGCGCCTGGCGCTCCGAGGCGCCGGCCCTACGATGACCTGCTGATAGGGAATGGATAAGACTTGACGGCGGCCACATTCAAATCGCTGTCCATCCGCAACTTTCGGCTCTACTTCACCGGACAGGCCATCTCCCTCCTCGGGACCTGGATGCAGCGGGTCGCCCAGGCGTGGCTCGTCCTCGAGTTGACGGGGTCGGGCACTGCGGTCGGGACCGTGACCGCGTTCCAGTTCCTCCCCATCCTTCTGCTGGCGCCAATGGGCGGGCTCATCGCCGACAGGCACGACAAGCGGAGGATCCTCTACTTCAGCCAGTCGCTGGCCGGCCTATCGGCGATCGGCCTCGGTGTCGCCGTCCTCACCGGGGCGGTCGAGCTCTGGATCGTCTACGTGTCCGCTGGCGCACTCGGCATCTCGGCGGCCTTCGACACCCCGGCCCGCCAGACATTCGTGGAGGAAATGGTGGGGAGAAGCCAGCTCACCAACGCGGTCAGCCTGAACAGCACGCTCGTCAACGCCGCCCGCATCGTCGGCCCCGCCATCGCCGGTTTCCTCATCGTGGGTGTCGGTATCGGCTGGTGCTTCATCATCAACGGCCTGTCTTACATCTCCCTGATCGTCGCGCTGTTGGTGATGGACTCCTCCCAGCTCAACCCGCCCACCATCTCTGCACGGAGCCCCCGTCAGCTCCGCGACGGCTTCCGCTATGCCATGCGGACTCCGGAGGTGCGCACGCCTCTTATCCTCCTCGCCGTCGCCGGCCTCTTCATCTACGAGTACCAGGTGATCCTGCCGCTGTTCGCCCGCTTCACCTTCGGCGGCGATGCCCAGACCTTCGCCGCGATGACGTCGGCGATGGGGATCGGGGCCGTCGTCGGTGGCCTGCTGGTGGCGTCGAAGACCAATCAGTCACCGGCCTCCCTGGCCCGCACGGGACTCGTATTCGGTGCCCTCCAGCTCATCGTCGCGGTCGCGCCGACGCTCTGGCTCGCCTACGCCAGCCTGGCCATCGTGGGCGGCGCCAGCGTGACGTTCATCGCCTTGGGGAACTCGACCCTCCAGCTCACCTCCCAACCCGCGATGCGAGGACGGGTGATGGGGATCTACGTGGTTGCGTTCTTCGGGACCACTCCGGTCGGGGCCCCGTTGATGGGGTGGTTTGGCGAGCACCTGGGCCCCCGCTACGCCCTGGCCCTGGGCGGCGTGGCCCTCATCGGCGCAGCCCTATATGCACTGCCCCGGCTCGGACGCGACCCGCTCATCGGCAGTGTCACCGAGCCGTCGCCACCTCCCGCCAAGATCTAGGGACTAGTCACTTCTGACTAACTGTCGGCGCAGGTTGTGGTCGGTCTCGCTCCGCGTCTACTTTTCACCACGGAGCGTGAATGGACGCAGGGGGGCGTTGGGTGTCGAGGTTCAAGGGGAGGCCATTTCTGGGCTGGTGCTCGCACCGGCATCAGTTGACCACGACCACCGCCGGGCTGGAGCGATCGGTCTGTGAGAAGTGCGGGCATGTCTGGCTCCGTTACCTCGAAGCGACCGTGAAGGTCTATCCGGAGCCGGTCGAGCGCAAGGCAGAAGAGCTGCCCACCGAGTGCGCCGTCTGCGGGAACAAGGCCACTTACATCGTCCCCACCGGAGTCGCCTGCTCGGGTCACGCCTGGGCCGAGGCCAGTCGCCAGGACGAGCTCGGCTTCAACCTCTGGGTGCCGATCCGGATCGACCAAAACGCCAAAGCCGAAGGCTGACCCCCGCCCGCGGCGGGCCATAATGCGGGCATGATCTCTTCCGTCAGCCCCACCGATGGCCGTCTCCTTGCCGAGTACGAGGAGACCACCCCGTCGGACGCCGAACGGCATATCGAACGCGCCGCCGAGCTCCAGGTCGAGTGGGAGACCGTCGCCATCGCCGATCGTGCGGTGCCCATGCTGGCCCTTGCCGACCTGCTCGAGCGTGACCGCGAGAAGCTCGCCGTGCTCATGGCCGATGAGATGGGCAAGCCCCTCGCCCAAGGCCGCGCCGAGGTGGACAAGTGCGCGTGGGTGTGCCGCCACTATGCGGAGCAGGCGGAGCGGATCCTCGCCGACCTCCCGATCGAGGCCGGCCGGATCAAGAGCTATGTCGCCTACCGACCCCTCGGAGTGGTGCTCGCCGTCATGCCCTGGAACTTCCCGTTCTGGCAGGTGTTCCGCTTTCTCGCCCCGGCTCTGATGGCGGGCAACGCCGGCCTTCTCAAGCACGCATCAAACGTCATGGGCTGCGCCATCGCCATCGATGAGCTCACCGTCGAGGCCGGGTTCCCCGATGGCCTCTTCCGCAATCTGGTCATCCCGTCGAGTCGGGTCAACTCCGTCCTCGAGCACCCGAAGGTCGTCGCCGCCACCCTGACGGGCTCGGACCCGGCCGGCCGGGCTGTGGCCGAAAAGGCGGGGAGTCTCCTCAAGAAGACAGTCTTGGAGTTGGGCGGTTCCGACCCCTACCTGGTGCTGGCCGACGCCGACCTCGACCTCGCCGCTCGCACCTGTGCGAGCTCACGCCTCATCAACGGAGGCCAGTCCTGCATCGCCGCCAAGCGGTTCATCGTCGAGGAGCCCGTGTACGACGAGTTCGTCGAGTTGATGGCGGCACGGCTCGCGGAGGCGGTGATGGGGGACCCCCACGATCCCGCGACGACCCTCGGCCCAATGGCCCGGGTCGACCTGAGGGATGAGCTGCACGAACAGGTGGTTCGGACCCGCGACGCCGGCGGCCGGGTGGTCATCGGCGGTGAGCTGCCCGACGGGCCCGGCGCCTTCTACCCCCCGACCTTGATCGCGGATGTGGCACCAGGGATGGCGATTTACCGCGAGGAGACCTTCGGCCCCGTCGCCGCGGTCATCCGCGCCTCCGGCGTCGACGAGGCAGTGGCCATCGCCAACGACAGCGACTTCGGGCTGGGTGCGGCCGTGTTCACTGCTGACCTGGAGCGAGGGGAGCAGATCGCCCGTGACCGCCTGCACGCGGGGGCCTGTTTCGTCAACGCTCTCGTCGCCTCCGACCCGAGGCTTCCGTTCGGCGGGATCAAGATGAGCGGCTACGGCCGCGAGCTGGCCGACTTCGGCATGAGGGAATTCCTCAACATCAAGACCGTCGTCGTCGGCTGACGCTCAGCTCTGCGCGAACAGGTGGGCGGTCCAGATGGTGCCCTTGCTGTCGACCCATGCGCCGACCCCGACGTGCGTGAAAGCGCCCAGCATGATGCTCCGATGACCGCGGCTCGACTTCAGGGCGTCGAAGATCGAGTTCACTGAGCCACCCTTGCCCACCGACTCTCCAGCAGAACTCCAGCCAGCGTTGACCAGCTGAGTCGGATAGTTCGAGTGGGCAAAGACCCCGGTGTCTCCCATGTGTTTTGCCCACGCCCGGGCGTAGGAATCGAGCTGCCCGCTTCGCGACAGCGGCGCAAGGCCGTTTCCCGATCGCAGTGAGTTGATCCGGTTGTAGAAGTCGGCCTCGAACGAGGAGTTGAACGCGCCGGCGGGGGCGGGGGCAGTGGTGGTGGGAGCCTTGGGGACTGTGGTGGTGGTGACGGGAGGGGCTGGCTTGGGCTTTGGCTTCGGCTGCGGGGCTGCCTCTGTCGTCGTGGTGGTAGGCGCCGTGGTGGTTGTGGTGGTCGTCTCCTCGATGACGGCTTCGAGTGACTCCATCTCGGCATGGTCGATGCCCACGGTGACGTTGAGGACCATCGCGAAAGTAGAGGTGGTCGAGTTCTCGACCACCGCCATCACAAATCTGGGTGGTTCATCGGTCTCGACGGCCAAGCGCTGCCCGCCGAAGACCGCTACCAGACCCGCTGTGAGCGCAATGGCTATCGCCAAAGCTAGGAGGCTCAGTTGACGCATCGTTTGGGGGCTGACTCCGCGAGCTAGGCACCCTAACGCACCGGTCAGGCACCACCAACCCCAAACCGGGGGTGAATTCCGAGGTCAGCCGGAAATCACCGAGACGATCTCGGACACCGGGTACTCGACCGCGGTGAGCGTGTCGGGGACCGCGAGGGTCATCCACGCCGAGCCCACCGGGCGCCAGCGAACGGCCCATGAGTAGGCGACGACCAGTTGGGCCTCGGGGATCTTCTTTTCGTACATGTGGACGGCCGGTCCGTCCGGCCCGGCGACGAGCGCCGGTCCGTCCGCCGGATGCGAGGTGATGGTCCCGTCGCCCCAGTGGACGATGACCCGGCTGACTTCGATCTCGAGCTGGAGTGCGAGCCCTCCGGCCGAGAGGACCGCCGCGTGAGGCTCGGGGATCTCCACACCGAGGTACGTGTCGATTCCGGTCACGCCGAAACCGGGCTCGGGGCTGAGGTCAGGCGTGGGTGGGGGATGGATGTAGGAGAGGACGTACTCCCAAACCGTCTCAGTGGGATCGATCTCGTCGGGCTCGGAGTCGCAGCGTGAGTAGAGGCCGATGGCCACCGGCGTCGAGTCGGCCGAACGCACCGCGATGTCGGCGTCACCGTTCGGGTACACGTAGACGATCACCCAAAGCGTGTTGGCCCGCGAGGTGTAGTACCAGCACGCCACCCCGCCCACGGACCCCATGTTGGGATAGAGCCGATCGGGTACGTCGTTGTCGCTGGCGAACTCGACGATCTCCCCACCCGCCAACCTGCACCTGGTGACAGGAACATCTCTCATAGCCAAGGGGTCGAATACGAGTTCACGCCAGCACGCGATGTACTCCCGAGCGAAAACCGGAACCGTCGGCACCATCAGCGCGACAACCGCGATCACTGCAGCAAGACGCCGCAGTCTTCGTTCCACAGGTCGCCCCTATACATCCAATAGCTATACGACTTCCACCGCGTCCCAACCCAACGCAGGACGTTTACCCCAGATGTCGTTCCTGCCACGGTCAAGAATCCGGGTGTCATCGCGGTCCAGACAGCCAGACAGGCCTCATCGGAATGAAGGATCTCGGTATCGGCGAATGTCAGGACGTTGGGGGTGGGTGCTTTAGAGAACGTCTGCTCTCCAAACCTCGAGATAGCGGCCTCGATCTCCGATTCCTGAATCGCGACTTCCCGCAGGGCGTCCTCATCCTGGTTGTAAAAGGCTGAGTACCAACCGAACCAGAGTTCCCGCAGGATTGCCTCGGCCTCCTCGACCGTGTCGACGATGTGGTCGTCGG
>CAYLYQ010000006.1:26810-62847 GCA_964388105.1 uncultured Acidimicrobiaceae bacterium | reverse complement strand
CTCTTTGAGCTCGGCGAACAGCGCCGACCGGGGCTCGACCTTGTGCTCGTCGGCCAGGCGCAGCACCTTGGTGTCGCCGTTGTCGGTCATGTGCAGGTAGACCGGTGCCGTCCCCGGATGGTTGGCGAGGATCCCTTTCAGGGTGTTCACCGTTTCCGGCGTCAGTCGTGACGCCGGGACCCCCAGGCGCACCACCGAGTCGTCCCGGATCTGCAGCTCGTTCAGCTCCCGGATCACCACCTTGACGTCGTCGGAGCGGTTGTCGACGTAGCCGTTGACCACCACGACGGCGTCCTCCACCACCAGCGCCCCGTACTCGTGGACCGTCTTCGGGAAGGCGAGGCACTCCACCGACGCCTCCAGATCCTCGAGCTGGAAGAAGATCATGGGGTCGCCGTTCTTGGTCCAGCGGCGGGTGATCCCACCGATGATCCCGCCGATCGCCACCGACGACCGGTCGGCCTGCTCCAGCAGGTCGGCGATCCGGTGGGTGGTCGCCGCGGCGAGCGCGGTCCCCACCCCGAGCAGCGGATGGTCGGAGACGTACAGGCCCAGCATCTCCTTCTCGAAAGCCAACTGGGTCTTCGAGGGGAACTCGAGGGCGGGGATGTCGACGGCAGCCCCTACCTCGGCGACCTGCTCACCCGCGAAGAGCGAGTACTGCCCCATCTCCTCGTTGCGGCGCCGCTCGACCACGTTGTCCAGCGCCTGCTCGTGGATGAGGACCAGGCCGCGACGGGGCAGGCCCATTCCGTCGAACGCACCGGCCTTGATCAGGGACTCGACGGTGCGCTTGTTGAGGACCGACACATCGACCCGGTCGAGGAAGTCGGCGAAGGACTCGAAGGGCCCGTCGGCGCGGGCCTCGACGATCTTCTCCACCACGCCCTCTCCCACGTTGCGGATCGCCGACAGGCCGAACCGGATGCGCCCGTCGGTGACCGTGAAGTCGCTGTCGGACTCGTTGACGTCGGGGACCATCACTTCGATCCCCATCTGCCGGCACTCGGAGAGGTAGACGGCGGTCCGGTCCTTGTCCCTCTTGGTGGCGGTGAGGATCGCCGCCAGGTACTCGGCCGGGTAGTGGGCCTTCAGGTAGGCCGTCTGATAGGCGACCAGCCCGTACCCAGCGGAGTGCGACTTGTTGAAGCCGTATCCGGCGAAGTGCTCGATGAGCCGGAAGATCTCACGACCCACCTCTTCGGTGTGGCCCTGGGAGATGCAGCCCTGCACGAACCGCTCCTCCTCGGCGACCATCACCGACTTGATCTTCTTGCCCATCGCCTTGCGCAGGTCCTCGGCGTCGGCGAAGGAGTAGCCCGCCATCTCCTGGGCCACGAGCAGCACCTGCTCCTGATACACCATGATCTGATAGGTGTCGGCGAGCTTGTCGGTCAGCGCCGGGTGGAGCTCTTCGATCTTGGCGCGGCCGTTCTTCCGGTCCGCGTAGAGGTTGTGCATGTTGGCGCCCATGGGTCCCGGCCGATAAAGGGCCACCAGAGCAACCACGTCGTCGAACCGGTCGGGTTTGAGCGAGCGGATCAGGGCACGCATCGCCGTGCCTTCCATCTGGAACACGCCGATCGTGTTGCCCGACTGCAGCAACTCGAAGGTCTTCGCGTCGTCGAGGGGAATCGTGTCGATGTCGATCCGGCTGCCGTGGGTGATCTCGATCAGCTCCAGGCAGCGTTCGATGATCGAGAGGTTGCGAAGGCCGAGGAAGTCCATCTTGAGCAGGCCGAGCTCCTCCACGGCGTGCATCTCGAACTGGGTGACGGTCTCGGCGTTCTCCCCCTTGCGCTGGATGGGCACGATGTTGGTGAGGGGCTCGGGGGCGATGACCACCGCGGCCGCGTGGATCGAGTCCTGGCGCCGGAGGCCTTCGATCCCCCGTGCCGCCTCGACGACCTCCCGGATCGCCGGATCGGACTCGTAGAGGTCCCGCAGGCCCTGGGCGTTGGCGTACCAGTCCTTGACGTCGGACGGCGCCGACGGCTCGGGTGCCGTGAGGACCTGATCGAGCGTCGGCTCCTTGCCGAGGATCGCGGGCGGCATGGCCTTGGCGAGGCGGTCGCCCAGTGAGTAGGGCTGGCCGAGCACCCGGGCGGCGTCCCGGATGGCCTGCTTGCCCTTGATTGTGGCGAAGGTGACGATCTGGGCGACCCGGTCGGAGCCGTACTTCTCCGAGGCGTACCGGATCATCTCGCCGCGATACCGCTCATCGAAGTCCATGTCGATGTCGGGCATCTGCTTGCGTCCGGGGTTGAGGAACCGCTCGAAGATCAGCCCGTACTTCAGGGGATCGATGTCGGTGATCCGGAGGCAGTAGGACACGATCGACCCTGCCGCCGAGCCACGGCCGGGGCCCACGCGGATGCCGTTCTCCCTGGCGTGCCGGATCAGGTCCCACACGATGAGGAAGTAGGCGGGGAAGCCCATTTCCTCGATGATCTTGAACTCGTGCTCGATGCGATCCCAGACCTCGGGGCCCGCGTCGTGCCCGTACCGCTCGCGCGCACCGTTCTCGACCAATTTGCGCAGGTAGGTGACCTCGGTCTCGCCCTCCGGCACCGGGAAGTGCGGCAGGAGGATCTTGCCGAGCTCGAGCTTGGTCTCGACCCGCTCGGCGACCCACAGGGTGTTGTCGCAAGCCGACGGGTAGTCGGAGTCGGGGAAGATCGCCCGCATCTCGGCGGCCGACTTCACGTAGAAGTCGGATCCCTCGAACCGCAGCCGGGAGGTCTCGCTCTTCAGAGCACCGGTCTGCACGCAGAGGAGGACGTCGTGACGGTCGTGCTCGTCGCGGAATGTGTAGTGGGCGTCGTTGGTGGCGAGCAGGGGCGCGCCGATCCGCGTGGAGATGTCGATGAGATCGCCCATGATCCGGCGTTGGGCGGGTATGCCGTGGTCTTGGACCTCGATGAAGAAGTTGTCCCGGCCGAACACGTCCTGGAACCTGCCCGCGGCAGCCAGGGCGGCGTCGAAGTCACGGTCGGCGTTGGGAAGGCCTTCCTCGGTGAGCGTGTCCGGCCCGAGCAACTGGGGTACGAGGCCCCCCAGGCAGCCGGAGGTGGCGATGATGCCCTCGGAGTGCTCGGCGAGGAGCTCGATGTCCATCCGGGGCTTGTAGTAGTAGCCGTCGAGATAGGCCTTCGAGGAGAGTTGCAGCAGATTGCGATAGCCCGTGGGGTTCTCGGCGAGGAGGATCATGTGGTAACGCTGGTTCTTCGCCGCGGGCGGCCGGTCGAATCTGGAGCCCTCCACGTAATAGGCCTCGAGCCCGATGATCGGCTTAATCCCCGTCTCGTTCGCCCTCTTCACGAATTCGACCGCGCCGTAGAGGTTCCCGTGGTCGGTGATGGCGACGGCGGGTTGACCGTCTGCAGCAGCCGCCTTCATCACCCTGTCGATCCGGGCGGCTCCGTCTAAGAGGGAGTACTCGGTGTGGAGATGGAGGTGGGCAAATGACACTGGAACGACTTACAGGGGTGTAGTTCGGAGAATCTACCAGCCCTCAGAGGAGCACGGAGGCGGCCGCGAGAAGGGCTACCGCGAGGGCCGCGATGGTCCGCTGAGCCACGGCGTTCCGACCCCGGGTACGCGCCCAGATCTCCCCGATCACGAACCCGGCGACCAGCCCGCCGAGGTGGGCCTGCCATGCCACGCCCGGCACAATCAGGGGAATGGCGGCATTGATCAGGAGGAGAAAGCCGATCTGGCGCAGGAGGGCCTGACCGTACGCGGTGTTCCTGCGATGCAAGGCCCAGCTCGCCCATACCCCGAACAGCCCGAAGATCGCGCCCGAGGCGCCGACCGCGACCACATCCAAATCACCGGTGAAGTAGGTGAACGCACCGCCGAGCCCCGCCGCGGCGACGTAGAGGGCGGCGAAGGGCATGGTCCCCACCCCGCGCTCGATCTGCGGCCCCAGGACCCAGAGCGCCCACATGTTGAAGAGGAGGTGGGTGAGCGAGGCGTGGAGGAGGACCGGGGTGAAGATCCGCCACCACTCCCCCGCCGCCACGGCCCGGTTCCACTGGGCGAGGTGGAAGGTGATGTCGTTCTCGAGCGAGCCCATCCCGGTGGCGAAGAAGGTGACCACGGCCAGGCCGAGGAAGACCATGGTCGCGGGCGCCGACCGGCTGCGGCTCTGCCGGATCGGGTTGGGCACGACCCGTTGGACACCCTCCTGGCTCAAGCACTCCGGGCACCTCTGTCCGACGGCGGCGTCGGTGGAGCAGGACGCACAGATCGGACGCTCGCAACGGCTGCAGGTGAGAAGGGTATGGCGGTCTGGGTGCCGGTAACAGACGGGCGCGGCCGTGTCGCTGCTGGGCTCTTGCGTCACTCGCTCACGGTATCGGATTCCCCGCGTCATCAGGACTCAGCCTCTCGAGGACCGATACCAGGTCCCCGGGCAGGGGGCTCTCTGCGGTGAGCTGCTCTCCGCTGATCGGATGGGAGAACGAGATGCGGGAGGCGTGGAGGAACATCCGGGGAGCGCCAAAGCGGTGCCGCCTTCCCGCGTAGAGCGAGTCGGCGACCACGGGGTGGTCGATGGCGGCCATGTGGACCCGGATCTGATGGGTGCGGCCGGTCTCCAGCCTGACTTCGAGCAGCGAGCAGTCCCGGAACGACTCGACGACCTGATAGTGGGTCCGGGCCGGCTTGCCCTCCGGGTGCACGGCCCGTCGCAGCGGGGTCGACGGGTCGCGGCCGATCGGAGCGTCGATGATCCCCGTCGGAGCGGGCATGTGCCCGTGGACCAGTGCGAGATAGACCCGGGTCACCTCCCGCCTTCGCATCATCCCCGAGAGCGCGGCGTGGGCTTCAGCCGTGCGCGCCACGACGAGCACGCCGGACGTGTCGCGGTCGAGCCGGTGAACGATCCCCCATCGGCCCGGCTCCCCCACCCCAGCGATCTCCGGGTACCGGTGGAGGAGGCCGGCAGCGAGCGTCCCTCCTGTGTTTCCGCTGCCGGGATGGACCACGAGCCCGGCCGGCTTGTCGACCACGAGGAGGTGCTCGTCCTCGTAGAGGACTTCGAAGGACACTTCCTCCGGGGCCATCTCGGCGGGGGCATCGGGCGGGGCGGCTCTCAACACTGCTCCCCCTGAGACCCGATCGGAAGGCGACGCCGGGACACCGTCGAGCAGGACTCCTTGGTCGAGGACGCTTCGGGCCGCGGCACGGCTGAGCCCGAAGAGGACGGCGACCGCCTTGTCGACCCGCTCGCCGGCGAGCTCCTCGGGGACTACGAGGTCTCTCGGTTCAGCCACGTCTCGATGACTAGCAGGACGACCGCGGCGGTGAGCGTGGCGTCGGCCAGGTTGAAGGTGGGGATCCACCAGAGGTTCACCCAATCGATGACCTTGCCGTCCAGGAACCCGTCACCACGAACGATGCGGTCGATCAGGTTGCCGAGGGCGCCACCCAGCACTAACCCCAGGCCCACCCTCTCCAGTGTGGGTCGCGGGTGGCGCAGCACCCAGAGGACACCAACGGTGACCAGGATGGCGGCCACGCCGAACAGAGGTCCGGCATTCCCGAACAAGGAGAATGCCGCTCCCGGGTTCTCGACGAAGGTGAAGCCGAAGAAGTCCCCGATCACCGAGACGTCGCCGTCGGCGAACAGCGCCTGGGCCATGCGCTTGGTTGCCTGGTCGGCGGCGACCACGGCCAGCGCGATGCCGACCGGCAGGTAGTAGAGCCGGTTCACCGCGCCTTGGCAGCGCAGTCCACGCAGAGCGTGGCGTAAGGGAGCGCCTCCAGGCGCTCCACCGGTATCGCCTTCCCGCAACTCTCGCAGACTCCGTAACCACCCGACTCGATCCGCGCCAGTGCATGGCGCACCTTGCCGAGGAGGTCGACGGTGTTCTGCTCGATGGACAGCTCCTTGGCGTACTCGAGCTTCACCGAGCTGGCTTCGGCGTTGCCGGGATCGGGGCTGCGGTCGGAGGAGGCCTCCGTCATCCGCGCTTCTTCTATCTCGCGCTCGTAGTCGGCGATCTGGGTCTCGAGGCTTTCGCGCTCGGCTTCCAAGCGCTTCTTGAAGCGGTCGACGGTGCTCTTGGCGAGTTCACGTGGCATTGTCATTCCCTGTGTAAAGGGCCGGAACCCTACCAACGCTCGGCGCGGAAAGGAACATTCCCCAAGCAGAGGTTATGTCCGGCTCAGCAGACGTCTTACCCTCCGCACCTCGATGACTGAAACGAGCTTCTCCTTCAAACCACTTCCCCCGGTGCCGGACCACGATGCGTTGGAGCGCCGGATCCTCGACTGGTGGGACGAGAACGAGATCTTCGAGCGGCTACGCGCCCAGAACGCGGACGGTCCCAAGTTCCGCTTCGTCGACGGGCCGGTGACCGCCAACAAGACACTCGGGGTGCACACGGCGTGGGGGCGAACCCTCAAGGACGTGTTCCAGCGCTTCAAGGCCGCCACCGGGCACCACCAGCGCTACCAGAACGGTTTCGACTGCCAGGGTCTCTGGATCGAAGTCGGGGTGGAACAGGAGCTCGGCCTCAACTCGAAGCGCGACATCGAGGCGTACGGGCTCGAGGCGTTCGCCCGCAAGTGCCGCGAGAAGGTGGCCTGGTCGGTCGGAGAGCTGACCCGCGGCTCCAAGCGCCTGGGCTACTGGATGGACTGGGGCGCCGACTACCTGACCTTCGCCGACGCCAACATCGAGTACATCTGGCGGTTCCTGAAGACCCTGCACGGGCGGGACATGCTGTACCGGGGTCATCGCTCCACGGAGTGGTGCCCCCGCTGCGGGACGTCGATCTCACAGCACGAGATCACGATGTCCGGCGTCTATCAGGAGAAGTCGGACCCGTCTCTGTTCGTCCGCCTCCCTCTCACCGAACGCCCGGGCGAGTCGCTGGTCGTGTGGACCACCACCCCGTGGACGCTCCCTGCCAACGTGGCTGCGGCCGTTCATCCCGACCACGAGTACGGACGGCGGGCCAACGGCGAGTGGGTCGCGGTCGATCGTTATCCCGACGAAGAGCTCGAAGACCGCATGCCGGGGCGCGGGCTCGAAGGCTGGAAGTACCAGGGGCCTTTCGACGACCTCGATGCCGGCGCGGCGGTCGATCATCGTGTCGTGCTCTGGGACGAGGTGACCATGGACCAGGGCACCGGCATCGTCCACATCGCTCCCGGCTGCGGCCACGAGGACTTCGAGCTCGGGAAGCGCGAAGGCCTCGCGGTGATCATGCCGGTCGACGAGTCGGGGCGCTTCTACCCCGAGTTCGGATGGCTCGGAGGCCTGGAGACCGGCGCGGCCCGCCAGCCGATCATCGACGACCTCGCCTCCAAAGGTGTGCTGGTCGAAGCCACCGAGTACCTCCACTCGTATCCCCACTGCTGGCGCTGTGACACGCCTCTGATCTTCCGCATCGCCGACGACTGGTACATCGCGGTCGACAAGATCCGCGAGGACCTGCGTGAGGCCAACTCGGGTGTGGTGTGGACACCCACCTACATGGGCAAGCTCATGGACGACTGGCTCGTCAACATGGGCGACTGGAACATCTCCCGCCGGCGCTATTACGGGCTGCCCCTGCCTTTCTACCCGTGCGAGTGCGGCCACCTCACCGTGGTGGGCTCGAAGGAGGAGCTGGCCGAGCTCGCGGTGTCGGGCATCGACCAGTTGGAGGAGCTGCACCGACCGTGGGTCGACCGCGTCGTCATCCGGTGTTCCGCCTGCGGCGCCAGCGTCACCCGCATCGCCGAAGTCGGAGACGTCTGGCTCGACGCCGGCATCGTCCCTCTCTCCACCCTGGGGTGGCAGAACCCGACGGCGATAGAGGGCGGTTATGGCACGGGCGCCGCGGCCGGCCTGACCACCGCCGACCTGCCCGACCATTCCTACTGGGAGGAGTGGTTCCCGGCCGACTGGGTGACGGAGATGCGCGAGCAGGTCCGCCTGTGGTTCTACTCGCAGCTCTTCATGTCGGTGGCGATGGTCGGCCGATCGCCCTTCCGGGCGGTCCTGGGCTACGAGAAGATGCTCGCCGAGGACGGGCGCGAGATGCACGGCTCGTGGGGCAACCTGATCAGCGCCGAGGAGGCGTTCGAGCGGATGGGTGCCGACGTCATGCGCTGGATGTACTGCGCCCATCCCCCGGACCGGAACCTCCTCTTCGGGTACGAGGGCGCCTACGAGGTGAGGAGGCGGCTGCTCACCCTCTGGAACTCGGTCAAGTTCTTCGTCGACTACGCCAACATCGAGGGCTTCCGCCCCACCTACTCGGATCTCGAGGGAGGGCCCGACGTGGATCTCCAGGAGATCGACAAGTGGCTGCTGGCCCGGGCCGACGGAGCGGTCGCCGATGCCCGTGCGGCGTTCGAACGCTGGCGAGCCGACGAGGTTGCCCAGATCTTCGAGTCGTACGTCGACGACCTCTCCAACTGGTACATCCGCCGCAACCGGAGACGCTTCTACGGCCTCGACGAAGCCGCCTTCCGCACGCTCTGGGTGTCTCTCGTCAACGCGATCCGAATCGTCAGCCCGATCATGCCGTTCCTCACCGAGGAGCTCTGGGGCATCCTCGTCTCCGCCCCGTGCGACGACGCCCCGGACTCGGTCCACCTGGCGGGCTGGCCCGCCCAGCTCGGGTTCGAGGACCCGGACCTCCTGGCCTCCATGGCCTTGACGCGGGAGATGGTGGAGTTGGGCCGTCGGGCCCGGTTCGACGCCGGAGTCAAGCTGCGCCAGCCCTTGCGGACCGCTCGCATCCGGGGTGGCGATGAGGCCCGGCGGCACGCCGAGATCATCAAGGACGAGCTGCGCGTGAAGGAGGTCGAGTTCGGCGCCGAAGCTGTGGTCGAGGTGTCCTACAAGCCTGACTTCCCGACCCTCGGCCCGAGGATCGGCCCCAAGGTGAAAGAGGTCGCCGCCGAGCTCGCGGGCGGGCGCTTCGAAGTGCTGGACGATGGTTCAGTGAAGGCCGCCGGCGTCACGCTGGCGCCGAACGAGGTGGTTCGCACCGAGACCGTGATCCTCGAGGGATGGGGGGTCGCCCAGGACGGCAACCTGAGCGTGGCGCTCGATCTGGCCCTCGACGACGCCCTGGTGCGGGAGGGACGGGTGTACGACCTGGTGCGGGCTCTCAACGACCTGCGGAAGCAGGAAGGGCTCGAGCTCACCGACCGGATCCGGGTGCGGCTGCCTTCAGCCCATGCGGACCTGGTGCCCGAATACCAGGACTGGATCGCCGAAGAGGTGCTGGCTACCTCGATCGAGGTGGACGAGTCGCTGACGAGCCCCGTCGTGGAGCGACAGAAGCCTTAGGTCAGTAGCGAAAACCCGATCCGGCGTCGTCTCCGTCGTCGTCCGAGTCGTCGGCGTCATCCTCCGAATCGTCGTCCGAGTCTTCGTCGGCCGAGTCATCCACATCGTCCGGGGAGTCGTCGACGGAGCCGTCCGGAGAATCGTCCGGGGAGTCGTCGTCGGAGTCGTCAGGAGAGTCATCCTCATCCTCGTGACCGGCCTCATCGGAGGGTGCGCCGGCATCCTCGGCGTTCTCATCGGTGTCGTCGTCGGCCGGAGACTCGTCGGTGTCCCAGGACACATCTTCCTCGTCCAGCCCCGCCACGCTGGCATGACGGGCCATGTTCTCGGTGCCGGCGATGGCCGCGTCCATGCTGTCGAGGCTGTCGGCGACCCCGGTGGCCAGGACGGCGAGCTCGCGGCGGACGGCGGCGACCCGATCGGACAAGTCGGCCATCTCCCTCTCGGCATCGGCGCGGGCCTTCTCGCGCTCACTGACCCAGGATTCGGCCTCCTGCCGAGCTCCGTCCTTGATGCGCTCTGCCTCGGCGTTGGCTTCGGCGAGGATGCGGTCGGCTGCTTCTTGAGCCGCCACCAGGGCACGCCCCACCGCGCTCTCGTCGATGGCGGTGCCGGGAGCCGGAGCCGCGGCCGCCGGTGCCTGGGCTATGGGTTGTCCGGCCCTCGCCGCTTCCAACTGCTCGTTGAGGTCACGGATCGTGGCCATGATCTCGTCGAGGAAGTCATCGACCTCATTGAGGTCATAGCCACGGAGGGCCGTGGAAAAAGTCTTCTGCTCGATGTCCTCTGTGGTCAGCATCTCCCAAACCTCTGTCGCTGGTCACCGGAGGATAAAGGTTCAGACGAAGCCGCGGAGGATGCGGACTGCGAAGAGCAGGATGAGGGGGGACAGGTCGATGGCTCCGGCCCCGAGCCGCAGCGGAGGCACCACCTTCCGGATCGGCCGCAACAGCGGTTCGATGATCCGTCCGAGGGCGTACTGGAACCGGTTGAGGGGGTGCCCCGGCGAGACGGGGACCCAGGACAGGATGACCCAGGCAAAGATGGCGTAGAAGTAGATGTCGAGGGCGAGACCGGCGATTTCGGACAACAGGCGGACTCAGTCGAGGTCGTCGAGTTCGTAGGCGCCCAGGGCCGACAGGCGCCGCTTCTCGTCACGGCTCAGGGTCACCCGTGATGGCAGGACGACGATCAGGCCCTCACCAACCTTCCTCATCGAACCGTCCAGCGCGTAGATCAGCCCCGAGGAGAAGTCGACGACGCGGCGGATCGTGTCGGAGTCGATGTGGCGCATGTCCAGCACCACCGGGACACGGTCGCGGACCCGGTCGGCGAGCATCCGGGCGTCGGCGAACTCCTCCACGACCATGATGTCGGACTGGATCTCCACCGGGCGGACACCGGCCGTCTCGGGCTCGGACCACGACTGCGGCCGGGTGGCGGTGCGTGCGGTGGGCGGCGGCTCGACCCTGCGGCCCTGAGGCTCCAGCGGCGGCGCGGGCTCGGGCGCCACCTGGTACTGGTCGACGCGACCTTCCTCGGCCTGGTCCTCATCGACGAGGCCCAGGTACACGAGTGCTTTCGAAAAGAGTGAAGACATCAGCCTGCTCCGGTCATTGGCGCGGCCCAAAGATAGCCCGTCCCACGCGAATCATGGTTGCACCCTCGGAGATCGCGACCTCGAAGTCGTCGGTCATCCCCATCGAGAGCACGACGCCGCCGGGGACGGTCTCCGAGAGTGACGCGGCCAGCTCGGTGAGGCGCCGGAACCAGGGCCGCGAGGCCTCCGGGTCGTCGGCCATGGGCGGGATCGTCATCAGGCCCCGGACCTCGATGCCGAGATCCGAGCACAGGCCCACCAGCCCGGCCAACTCCCCTTCGGCGACACCGCCCTTCTGCGGTTCTCCGGCCAGGTCGACCTGAACCAGGACCGGTGGGGGCAGTCCGACCCCCTTAACCCAGGCGCGGGCGAGGGACTCCCGGTCCATCGAATGGAGCAGGGTGGTTATCGGGCGCACCGAGCGCGCCTTGTTGGTCTGGAGCGACCCGATGAAGTGCCAGCGGATGTCGGGGGGGAGCTGCGCCGCCTTGGCGACCATCTCCTGCGCACGGTTCTCCCCGAAGTCCCGGTGACCTGCTTCGTAGGCGGCGAGGACCCCCTCCACCGGCTGGCCTTTCGACACGGCCACGACGGTGAGGTCGTCGGGATCCCGCCCGGCACGCTCCATCGCCGCGCGGGCCCGCGCCATGACCGACTCGTAGCTCACGGCAACCACGCCAGACACACCTGGCGGAGCTTGGTCCCGTTGCGCCGGTGGCTGAAGTACGAGTCGTCATGCCGCGTGCAACCGCCCACCATTTCGATTTCGAGACCGACCAGTTGACCGGCGATGAATCCGGGAAGGTCGACCGAGGTCGTGCCCCAGGTGGTCGTGGTGATGTGTCCGTCGAAATGTTCCGCGACCTCGGGGCCCACCTCGAAGCAGCAAGGGCCGATCCCCGGGCCGATCAAGGCGGACACGGGTGCATGGCCAGCTTCCGACATCTCCTCGGCGAGGGTTGTGATCACCCCGGCCGCGGCGCCACGCCACCCGGCGTGGGCCACGCCGACGGCGTCCTCGGCCAGGAGGGCCACGCCGAGGCAGTCAGCGGTGAAGACAGCGAGCGGCAGGCTAGGACGGTTGGTCCAGATGGCGTCGCCCTCGCCCTGATCTCCCGGCGCCGAAGCCCGGTGGACCCTGGAGCCGTGGACCTGGCGCACCGAGGCCCAGACCTCGGGGATGTCGAGGACCGCACTGAGACGGCCGCGCGCGTCTTGGTCGAGGCGCTGGTCTCCTTCGCCCGCGCCGGTGAAGGCGGCACGGTCACGGGTGATCATCCTTGGACGAAGCTGGGAATCTCCAGATCGTCGTCGGGGTCGCTGCGACGCTCGGTGACGAAGGAAGGGATGGAGGTCGGCTCGGTGCGGGTCGGCCGGTTGGCGCGCCGCCGCCCCTCGAAGCCGGCGGCGATCACCGTGACCTTCATCTCCTCGCGGAGATCGTCGTCGACGATGGCACCGAAGATGATCTCCGCCTCGGGGTCGGCGTGGTCGGACACGACCCGGGCCGCCTCGGTTGCCTCGTGGAGCGACATGGTCGAAGGCCCCGCCACGCACAGCAGCACGCCGCGGGCCCCGTCCATCGACGACTCCAGCATCGGGCTGGAAATGGCCCTCTCGGCAGCCTGCCGGGAGCGGTTTTCGCCGGTCGCCCTGCCGATCCCCATCACGGCCGAGCCCGCGTCGGCCATCACCGTGCGGACATCGGCGAAGTCGACGTTGATCAGACCGGGCGTGGTGATCAGGTCCGTGATGCCGGTGACACCGCTCATGAGCACCTCGTCGGCGAGCCGGAAGGTCTCGGTGATCGGAGCGGTCGGGTCACCCACTTCGAGGAGTCGGTCGTTGGGGATCACGATGAGGGTGTCCACGGAGTCCTTGAGGGCCTCGATGCCCTCCTCGGCGTGCACGGCCCGCCTCCGGCCTTCGAAACCGAACGGCCTGGTGACCACACCGACTGTGAGCGCACCCACGGAGCGGGCCACCTCTGCCACGACGGGGGCACCACCCGTGCCCGTGCCGCCGCCCTCACCTGCCGTGATGAAGACCATGTCCGCGCCCTTGAGGGCATCCTCCAACTCCGAACGGTGCTCCTCGGCGGCCGCACGGCCGATCTCCGGGTTGGCCCCGGCACCCAGCCCGCGTGTCACTTCGCGGCCGATGTCGAGCTTGACATCGGCGTCGCTCATGAGGAGCGCTTGCGCGTCGGTGTTGAGGGCGATGAACTCGACGCCGCGAACTCCGGCGTCGACCATGCGGTTGACGGCGTTGACGCCAGCACCGCCGATCCCGATCACTTTGATTACTGCCAGGTAACTGCCGCTGGGGGCGGCGGAGCTGCTCTTCGTCACGACTTGTCCTCCAGAGAATTCGTAAGCTGAAGTAAAGGTTTAGCGTTGTTGCCGACGCTAGTAAACCTTCTCGGCTTGAACCTCAAGTACAGGTTTAGAGTCGGCCTCACCCCTCGCCTTCCTCCGATTCCTCGCCGTCGGTTTCGTCCCCGGGGAGGTCCACCGAGGGATGTGTGGGGGCGATGAGCACAATCACCGAACCGTCTTCGATCCCCTGGTCGAGCAGGGCCACGAGGGAAAGCGCCTTCTCCTTCATGTCGACCGGGCGCCCCAGCCTCACCTGCCACCCGTCGACGACACCCCACATCTCCCCCGACTCCATCCGCAGCGACGTTGCCATGGCGAGCTCAGCGGGAAGGGACATCAGGAACTCCACGGCCCCGACGACCTCTTCTCGGGCCGGGGCTTCGCCGCCGCCAATCTCCGGGAGCCTGGCCCAGCCGAGGGTGTTGTCGGGCTCGGGGGCGCTCGGAACCGCCTCCCCGTCTTCGGCGCGACGAGACCACCCGTCCGATGTCTCCACCCAGGCCCGCGGAAGGCGCTCGGTGACCGAAACGGTGATGCGGTTGGGCCAGTGGCGGGTGACGGTGGCGTCCTGGACCCAGGGGTCGGACTCCAGGGCCTCCTCCACGCCGACCGTCCGCACGAGCACCAGGGGACGTCCGACAACGACCGACTCCGCGGCGAGGATGCTCATCGTGTCGCTGGAGGCGACACCTTCGACCTCGAGCTCCTCGATGCTCATGTACGGGGAGAGCATGAACCAGACGGCAAGGGCCAGAACCGCAACCACGCCCAGGAAGCGCAGCAGGCGCCGGACGGTCCGGGTGGCGCGGTCCTCGGCGACGACACGCCGCCGTTCCGCCAGTCTCGGGTCAATGCTCATTCGTCGAATCCCACGAATTGGATCTCCGGCTCCAGCATGGTGCCGGTGGCCTCGAATACACGGTCTTTCACGGCATCGACCAGGGCCTTGATCTCGGCCGCCGTGGCGTGGGGCCCCGCGACGAAGAAGTTGGCGTGCTTCTCGGAGACCGACACGTCCCCGACCCGGAACCCTTTCAGGCCGAGGTCGTCGATGATCTTCCCCGCCGAGGTTCCGTCGGGGTTCTTGAAGACGCTGCCCGCGTTCAGGGTCCCGCCGGGCTGGTTGTCACGCCTCCACCTCGTGATCTCGCGGATCAACGCCAGCGACTGCTCGGCGTCACCGGGCACGGTGGAGAACACCGCGGACTCCACGAGATGGTGCGACCGCAGGTTGGAGTGGCGGTAGGACAGATCGAGGTCGTCGGGAGTCGGCTCGGAGCGCCGGCCACTGCGGAGGTCGACGATCCGGGCGTACACCAGTCGATCGCGGGTCTCCACCCCGAAGCATCCGGCGTTCTGGCGCACGGCACCGCCTACGGAGCCGGGCACACCGACGAAGAACTCGAGTCCCGCCAGGCCACGCTCGGCAGTGGCGCGGGCGAGCCGGGGCAGAGGGACCGCCGAACCTGCATCGACGGAGCCGCCCTCGATCTCGAACTCGCCATAGGTGCCTCCGAGCCGGATCACCACTCCTTCGAAGCCGGAATCCGCCACCACGAGGTTCGACCCCCGGCCCAGGACGAGCACCGGCAGGTCAGCGAGGGCACCGGTGGCCACGATGGCATCGAGTGCCTCCGGACTGGCGACGGTGACGAGCCATCGCGCCGGCCCGCCGAGCTTGTAGGTGGTCAGAGGCCCGAGGGGCACGTTCTCGGAGACGCCGGGAAGCCCGGCCAGCCCGCTCACGGCTCCCCCAGGAGAGGCGCCAGCTCGTTGTGGAGCAGGGTGATGTCGCCGGCCCCCATCGAAATGACCATGTCCCCCGGCCTTGCCAGCCGCGCGACATGCCACGAGAGATCGGACCGATGGGTGACGTAGAACACGTCGGCTCCGCTCTGAGCCGCCGCCTCGGCGACGAGCAGGCCGGTGACCCCGGGAACGGGTTCCTCGCGGGCCCCGTAGACGTCGGTGACGACCACCAGGTCCGCCGTGGCCAGGGCCTCCCCGAACTCCTTGGCGAAGCGCTGCGTGCGGGAATAGAGGTGAGGCTGGAACACGGCCATCAGTCGTGCCGGTTTCGTTTCCCGGGCGGCCGCCAGCGTGGCTGCGACCTCGGTCGGATGGTGGGCGTAGTCGTCGAAGAGGGCGATGTCCGCCACCGTCCCGCGATGCTCGAACCTGCGGCCGACACCGCGGAAGGACCTGAGCGCCTGCCCGAGCCGATCTTGCTCGCGACCCATCTCGGCCAGCAGGGCGAGAGCCCCGGCGGCGTTGAGCGCCAGATGCCGTCCCGGTCCGGGGACCTGGACCTGAATCGATGCGGCCGGTCCGGTGAGCGTGAAGCTGCTGCCTGTGGGCGTGCCCACGAGGTCGACGATCCGCCAATCCGCATCGGCCGAGGTGCCGTAGGTGAGGGCGCCCACCTGAGCAGCCACCCGGGCCGAGCCGGGGTCGTCCGCACAGCACAACACCGGGCCCCGCACCGCGCCGGCGACACGGGCAAAGGCCTCGCGGAGATCCTCTTCGGTGCCGAAATGATCGAGGTGGTCGACCTCGACGTTGGTGACCACCAGGCCGTTGAGCTCCACCGACTCGAAGGTGCGGAAGGCCTCGTCCACCTCGAGCACCAGCAGGCTGTCGGTGCCCAGGTGGGCGTTCGTTCCGAGACCGACCAGATCGCCGCCGACGACAAAGGACGGATCCTCACCCAGCGCACGAAGGGCTGTCACCAGCATCGCGGTCGTGGTGGTCTTGCCATGGGTGCCGGTGGCCCCGATCGTGGGCACACGAGAGGTCAGCTCCCGGAGCAACTGGGGACGCCGCCAGACCTCGACGCCGGCCGCCCGGGCTGCGGCCAGCTCGACGTCGTCCTCGGGGACGGCGGAGGACGCCACGACGAGGTCGGCGGAGGCCGCGAGGTCGGGGTTGTGGCCGGTGACCACTTCGACGCCGAAGTCGGTCAGGGCGTCGAGGGCCAGCCCGCCGCGAAGGTCGGACCCGGTCACCCGGTGGCCGAGGCCGGCCAGGATCTTGGCGAGGGCGCTCATCCCCGCTCCCCCCGCGCCGACGATGTGGATGTGATCGTGGTCGAGCCTCATGCGGCCGCCTCCAGCATGGCGTCGGCGATGGCGTGGGCGGCGTGCGGTCGCGCGATGCGTCGGGCAGCCTCCGCCATCTCATCGAGACGGCCCGATTCGAGAACCAGCGACAGCACCGATCCCAGGCGGGAGATGTCCGGCTCGGGCAAGACGACGGCCGCCCCCGACTCCTCGAGGAAGCGGGCATTCCCCTCCTGGTGCCCACTCGAACCGAAACGCCCTGGAATCAGGATCGACGGCGTGGCGGTCGCGGTCAGTTCGGCCACGGCCCCACCAGACCGGGCCACGACCACGTCCGACGCGGCGTAGAACTCCTCCATCGCCGACTCGAAGCCGAGGACGACACGGCGGTGCGCCGGCCCTTCGTCGCGAGAAGCGAGACCCTCGAAGAACCGCTCGCCGACGATGTGGAGAATCTGAATCCGTGGGCCGTCCCAGGTCCTGACGAGCTCGTCAATCGCGTCGTTGATGACGCCGGATCCGAGGGAGCCGCCGAACACCCCCACCACGGGGGCGCCAGAAGCGAGGCCGTACCGGCTCGTCGCACTGGGACGGAGCTTTTCGCGGTCGAAGTCCCAGAAGGCGCGGCGCACGGGGTTGCCGACCCACTTCGCGCCCGGAAGACCCTCGGTCTGGGGGAACGAGGCGAAGGTCTGCGCGGCCCACCGGGAGGCCAGCCTGCTCGCCAGGCCGGCGCTGGCGTTCTGCTCCGAGACGAAGAGAGGCACCCGAGCGCGGCGAGCCGCGAGCCCCGTGGGGATGGTCACGTAGCCCCCCATTCCGAGAACCGCCTTGACCGACCGCTCTTCGATGGCCTCGGCGATCCGAGCCGAAGCGCGCCTCACGACCAAGGGCAGCCCGAGGTTGGAGGGGCTGAGTGACCTGCGAAGCCCGCGGATGTCGACCTCGAGAAACGGAAACCCCTCCGCGGGGCAGACCGTGGCCTCCATCCGGTTGCCTCCCACGAACAAGACTTCCGAGCGCGCGACTCCGCGGTCCACGAGCGCCTCGCCGACGGCGAGCCCGGGGAACACGTGGCCACCGGTGCCGGCCGCGGCGATGAGAAAGGTCATCTCTTTGCGTCGACGCCGGCCTGCGCGATGTTGACCAGGATCCCGAGTGAGGCCATGGACACGACCAGCGCCGTCGAACCGTAGGACACGAAAGGAAGGGCGATGCCCGTGATGGGGAGAACGCCGAGAACGCCGCCGATGTTGACCAGGGCCTGGAACGAGATCCACACGGTCAGGCCGGCTGCGACCATCCGGCCGAACGGGTCCGGGGCCCGCAACGCCACCACCCATCCGGCGATGGCGATGACCATGAAGAGGGCGATGATCGTCAAGCCCCCGACCAGGCCGGTCTCCTCGCCGATGATGGCGAAGATGAAGTCGGTGTGGGCGTTGGGCAGGTAGAACCAGCGGGCCCGGCTCGCCCCGAGGCCGACACCCAGGATCCCACCATTGGCGAGCGCGTAGTAGCCCTGAATCACCTGCCATCCGCCGCCTTCCGGGTCGGCGAACGGGTCCAAGAAGCTGTCGATCCGGGCGGTCCGGTAGTCGGCTCCGAAGGCGAGGAAGGTGGTGGCAAGGATGGCGACGATGCCCAGGAGCGTTATGTATCGGAAGGGCGTCTCCGACGCCACGATCACCGCCATGGCCGCGGCACCGATCACGATCATCGTGCCCAGGTCGGGCTGTCTCATGATCAGGGCTGCGGTCACTCCGACGGTGGCCACCAGTGGCACCACGAAGTGGCCGAACCGACCCAGCAGCTTCCGCTTGCGCTCGAGGATGAAGGCCAGCACGAAGACGAGGCTGATCTTGGCGAGCTCGGACGGCTGGAATCGGAGGCCACCGAACTCGACCCACCTGGTGGCTCCACCTGCCGCGTCACCAACGACGAGAACGGCGACAAGGAGGACCAGGGTCAGGGCGAAGAGGGGCACCGCCAGCTTGCGCCACCTCCGGTAGTCGACCCTGCTGAAGAGAAGGAGGGCAAGCGTGCCCATGCCGACGCCCATCAGCTGGCGCTTGAAGAAGTAGAAGCGATCCTCGCTCCGGTCCAGGGCGATCGCCGAGGAGGCGGACTGTGTGGCCCCGAGCCCGATGACGATCAGCACCACGACCACGACGAGCAGCACCGTCGACATGCGGTTGTTGGTGCGGAGCAGCTCGGCTCGCTCCCGGGCGGCGGCGCGGACCTTGGCGATGGATGTCACGCTGGCGGTCACGACCGCACCTTCCCCGCGCGCTCACGGGCCAGTTCCGCGAAGCGGTCTCCGCGCTCGGCGTAACCGGTGAACTGGTCGAAGCTGGCACAGCCGGGCGCGAGCAGCACCGTGTCCCCGGGCTCGGCCGCCGCTGCCGCCATTTCCACCGCCACCTCCATGGTCCCGGCGAGGCGTCCTTTGTCCCCGGCTGCCTCGACCACTGACGGGCCGGCTTCGCCGATCCCGATTGCCATCTTTACAGCCGGCTCCTTCGGCAACGGGGAAATGTCCATCCCCTTCGCCAGGCCACCGGCGATCAGGATCACCGAGTCGAAGCTCCTGATCGACGCCACTGCCGAATGCACGTTGGTCGCCTTGGAGTCATCGACCCAGGTGACGCCGTCCCACTCCCCGACGCGTTGGCGACGGTGCGGCGGCGGGGTGAACCGGGAGGCGGCACGGGCGATTGCATCGGGCGACGCGCCGACGAACCGGGCGAGGGCGGCACTGCAGGCGATGTTGAAGAGATGGGTCGGATCGTCGTTGACGAGGGATGGCACTTCGATCGAGACGTCCAGCGCCCGCACCACACCGCCCGACACACCCCCGCCCTCGGGAACGAGACGCGAGCCGCTGACCGGGTATCTGCGGGAGCGGGCACCCGCGACGAGCCCGGCCGCACCGGGATCATCGGCGTCGTAGACCAGCAGGTCCTCCGGTCCCTGGTTGGCGAAGACGCGTGCTTTGGCCTCCCGGTAGGCGAACACCGAGCCGTGCCAGTCGAGATGGTCCTCGGCCACGTTGGTCAGGGCCGCCGCGACAGGATGGAAGGTGTCGGCGAACCGGAGTTGGAAGCTGGAGACCTCGACGACCAGCAGGTCGTGGGTCTTGAAGGCGAAGTCGGCGAGGGGCGTGCCGATGTTTCCGGCCGTGGGTGCGTCGATCTTGGACTCCCGCAGCATGGCGGACGTCGCCTCGGTGACCGTGGTCTTCCCGTTGGTGCCCGTGATGGCGACAATCGGGCATTCGATGTGGGGCCAGGAGAACTCGATCTCCCCGACCACCGGGACCCCCGCCTCCAGGGCGTCGACGATCGGCGCCGACCTCTCGGGAAACCCAGGGCTGGCCACGACCATGTCGGCGTCCCTGAGGATGAGGTGGTCCCACTCCCCCGTCACCGCGCCGAAACCGGCGAGCAGCGGCTCGATGGTGGGCCGGGAGTCGTAGATCGTGACGCCGAATCCGGTCTCGCGGGCCAGACGCGCCACCGCCATGCCCGAGACGCCCGCTCCGAGGACGAGGACATGGCTCACAGGAGCCCTTCCAGCCTGAGGAAGTCGCCGTAGAAGAAGCCGAGGCCGAGGGCCACACCGACACCGGTGAGGATCCAGAAGCGGATCACCACCGTCGGCTCCGCCCATCCGCGCAGGTCGAAGTGATAGTGGAGGGGCGCCATCCTGAAGATCCGCTTCCCTGTGATCTTGAAGCTCGCCACCTGCAGGATGACCGACGCCGTTTCGGCCACGAAGATCCCGCCGATCACGAAGAGCAGCAGCTGGGTGTTGGTCAGGATGGCGAGGGCGGCCAGTAGGCCCCCGATGGCCTGGCTGCCGACGTCACCCATGATGATCTTCGCCGGGTGGGCGTTCCACCACAGGAACCCCAGCAGCGCCCCGAACATGGCCGCCGCGATGATCGCCAGCTCCAACGGGTCCACCGCCTGATAGAAGCCCGGGTCGCGGTAGGGAGGGGTGTTCCGCAGCTGCCAGAAGGCGATGACCGTGTAGGCGGCCACGACCAAGGCAGACGACCCTGCCGCAAGGCCGTCCATGCCGTCCGTCAGGTTCACCGCGTTGGCGAACCCGGTCATGAGGAGCAGCACCCAGACCACGAAGAAGACGCCGAGATCGATGCCCAGCGGCCGAACGAAGGACACCTGCGTCACCACCCCCGCCTCGCTGGCCCCCCAGGCGAAGAGGATGGCGACGCCGAGCTGGCCGGCGAACTTGGCGGACTTGGAGAGGCCGAGGCTGCGCTTCTGGGTGTACTTGGTCCAGTCGTCGAGAAAGCCGACCGCGCCCATCCCGACCATGGCGAGGATGCAAAGCAGCCCGCCCATGCGGAGTCTCTGGAACTCCACACCGAGCGAGGGAGTCACCCGCACGTGTGACAGCAGGTAGCCGATCGCGGTGCCGGTGACGAAGACGATGCCGCCCATGGTGGGGATCCCCTGCTTGTGGGCGTGGCTGGCCACTTCCTCCTGGATGAACTGGCCGATCCGGCGCCGCTCCATGACACGGATCACCCACGGGGTCCCGAAGAGGGACACGATCAGGGCCACCGCGGCGGCGACGAGAAGCGGAATCACGGCGCAATGCTCCCTGTTCCGGGGCCGTAATTGGCGGAACTCCGCGCTTCGGCGAGAAGGGCGGCCGCCACCAGCCGGTCGTCGAACTCGACCTTGCCGTCGGCCAGCTCCTGAAAAGGCTCGTGGCCCCTTCCCAGGACGAGCACGAGATCACCGGGGCTCGCCTCGGAGATGGCCCTCCCGATCGCCTGTCGGCGGTCGACCACGACCTCGTGGGGGGTTCCCGGAAGGACGCCGGCGGCCACGGCTTCGACGATCGAGGCCGGTGACTCCGACCGCGGGTTGTCGCTCGTGACCACGACGAAGTCGGCTGTGGAGAGAGCCTCACCCATGAGTGGGCGCTTGTCCCGGTCCCTGTCGCCCCCGGCGCCCCCGACCGCGATGATTCGACCGGTCGTCAGCTCCCTGGCGGCTCCGATCACCTGTCTCATCCCCTCCGGTGTGTGGGCGTAGTCGACGATCACCGTCACCGGGTCGGCGCCGGAGACTCGCTGGAATCGCCCCGGGACCGGGGGGAGGTCGGCCAGTGCCGCCACGACGGCGTCGAAGGAGATGCCGGCGGCGAGACAGCACACCGAGGCGACGACGACGTTGTCCACGTTGAACCGGCCCGAAACAGGGGCGTGGACCCGCTGCCGGCCCCACGGGGTGATCAGGTCGAAGTCGGCGCCGCCCGGCCCGAGGTCGAGGTTCTCGGCCCCTGCATCCTCCCCGCTCCCCACCCTGACCACTGGAGCATCGGCAGCCCGCGCCATCTCCTCCCCGACCGGGTCGTCGACGTTGATGACGGCGGTGCCCACCTCGTAGTCGGTGAACAAGGTGCGCTTGGCCTCCAGGTACGACGCCATGTCGCCGTGGAAGTCGAGATGGTCCTGGGAGAGGTTGGTGAAGGCGGCGACTTCGAACCGGGTGCCCCGCACCCGGCCCATGGAGAGGGCGTGCGAGGACACCTCGGCGGCCACCAGCTCGCAACCGCGGTCGCGCATCGCAGCGAGCAAGCGTTGGAAATCGGTGGCTTCCGGAGTGGTGCGCTCCAGAGGAACGCGCTCCCCCGCCATCCGGGCGCCGATCGTGCCGATGAGCCCGGGGGTGAGGCCGGCGCGAAGCGCCATCGCCTCCACATAGTGCGTGACCGTGGTCTTCCCGTTGGTGCCCGTGACTCCCACCACCGCCACGTCGGCGGACGGATGGTGATGGACCGTGTCGGCGAGAGGGCCCATGGCCATGCGGGTGTCGGCCACGGTGATGCTGGGGACGATGCTCTCCACCGGGCGCTCCACGCACACGGCGGGAGATCCGGCCGCGACCGCGGCACCGATGTGATCGTGGCCGTCCACGCTCGAACCGACGACGGCGACGAAGAGCTTCCCGGGGCCTGCCTTGCGTGAGTCGTGCACCACGTCGGTGACGACGACGGACCCGTCTCCCTCGAGGGTGCCGTCGACCACCCTGGCCAATTCGACGAGAGCGCTACCCGCCATGGTCGGGAGTGACGCCAAGGCGGTGCAGCGCCTGCTCCATGACCTGGGCGAAGACGGGGGCTGCCGAGAGGCCGCCCGTGCGGAACTCATGAGAGGGGCCGTCGATGACCACTGCCACGACGACCTTCGGATCGCTGATGGGCGCCATTCCCACGAAGGATGCCCTGGTCTCGTCCGTATACCGGCCGTCGGGTCCGAGCTTGTTGGCGGTGCCGGTCTTGCCCCCGACGCGGTAGTTCTCCACCGTGCCCTGGATGCCGGTGCCCTCGGCAACGGCGCGGGCGAGCAGGTCCCGCATCAGTCTCGCCGTGACCGGCGACACCACCTGGCGGGTCTGCACGGCCGCCACCTCGCTGCCCCCGTCGACATCCGACGTCGAAGCGACGAGGTGGGGCGTCACCCACATCCCGTCGTTGCCGATCGCCGCATAGGCGGCCGCCATCTGGAGCGGCGTCGCCGCGACCGAGTACCCGATCGAAGCGGAGGCCCAGCAGATGTCACAACCGGCCTCGAAGTTGAGGATCCCGGGGGCCTCCACCGTGTAGTCGATGCCGGTCTTGTTGCCGAGGCCGAACGCCTCGATGTACTGGATGAGCCGCCGCTGCCCCAGCGTCTCGCCGATCTTGATCGTCCCGATGTTCGAGGACTGGGCGAATATGTCGGCGACGGTCATGTCGACGGGCTCGTGGGGAGTGAAGTCCCGGTAACAGCCGTACAACTCGTCATCGTTGTCCTGGCAGGCGCCGTCCTTGAGGTCGAGCTCGTCGTCGACGTCTTCGAAGATCGTGCCGATGTCGACCTCCCCCTCCTCGAGGGCGGCCGCGACGGTTATCAGCTTCTGGGTCGAGCCGGGCTCGAAGATGCCGCGGACGATGAAGTTGGAGAACATCCGGCATGCGGTCGGATCCTCGGCGTCGTCGCAGCGGGGGTCGACGGTTTGCCGCTTCTGGGGGTCGAAGACCGGAGCGCCGGTCATGGCGAGGATCTCGCCCGTCTCGGCGTGAATCGCCACTGCCCAGCAGGCCTCGGCACCGGTCCTCTCCACGGCCTCGGAACAAGCCTTCTGCGTCTGGTACTGGAGCGGCAGGTCGACGGTGGTGTGGAGGTCGACGCCGGGGGTGGCCGGGACGATGTCGGAGATGCCCTGGAGGATCGGTGTTCCGTCCAGGCCCCGTTCGAACACGGCCTTCCCGGGAACTCCCCGCAGGCCCTCCTCGTAGTAGAGCTCCAGGCCGTCGCGCCCCACCCCGTCGATGTCGACGAATCCCGTGACGTGCGAGGCGACAACGCCTGCCGGGTAGACGCGGGTCGGCTCGGAGAGGGCGTAGATGCCGGGGACTTCGAGGTCCAGCACCTGCTGGGCGACGTCGTTGTCGATCTGCCGCTTGATGTAGACGAATTTGGAGCCCGAAGTGAGGCGCTCGAACAGGGCGTCGCTGTCGACCCCGAGGAGCCCTCCGACCTGCTGGGCCACCCACAGGGGCTCCTGGAGCTGGTCGGGCACCGCGTAAAGGCTCTTCGAGTCCACCGTCAGGGCGAGGACCTCGCCGTTGCGGTCGAAGATCTTGCCCCGCTGTGGGGCCAGGTCACGCGACACCAGTCTCTGTTCGAGCCCGGCGGCTGCCAGGTCGGGAGCGGCGAGCACCTGGATGTGGAACAGGCGATAGCCCATGCCCAGCCACGCTGCGGCCACCAGGAGCCCGATCAGGGCAAGTCGGGCCTTGGGTCGGGAAGCTCTCGGCTCAGCAGACACGGCCCTCATCCCTCCGGCTGCACTCCCGGAGGGGCGGGACCCCTGCAGGCAGCCCGAAACCAGCGCGAACTCGGGTGCTCATTGGTTGCTCTCTTCTCGCTCCGCCCCGGCGAACACCGGGAGTTCCTGATCGAGGTCGACGAGTAGCTGATTGGTCGTGTCCGGCAGGACGAGCCCCATCTCCTCCGCGAGCGGGGCGATACGCGCCGGGTTCTCCAGGCGGGCGATCTCGAGCTTCAACTCGAGATTGATCGCCTCGGCCTCGGCGATCGACTTCTCCAGCTCCGCAAGCTCGAAGGCGGACCGGTCCAGGCTGGTCTGCGCGAATCCGAGCCCGAGGAACCCGGACACCGCGATCAGAGCGACGATCGCCCACGGGCCGAGGAGGAGCCGGCTGCGTCGCCGCCCGCGGAGGACCCTGATGTCCTCAGAGCGGTTGACGCGAGGCTGCGGGACGGCGGTCACGCTGCCACCTTCTCCGCAGCACGAAGCACTGCCGATCGAGCCCGGCGGTTGGCCGCGATCTCGGTCTCCGACGCTCGGACGGGCTTGCGGGTGAGGACGCGAAGCTCGGCCGACCGGCCACAGCCGCAGATCGGAAGGCCCGGCGGGCAGATGCAGCCGGTGGCGCCCTCGGCGAAGCGGGTCTTGGTGGCCCGGTCCTCCAGGGAGTGATAGGAGATGGCCACGACCCTGCCGCCCGGGCGCAGGATCTCGATCGCCTGGTCGAGGCCTGCCTCCACCGCTTCGAGCTCGCCGTTGACGACGATGCGGATCGCCTGGAAGGTGCGCCGGGCAGGATGCCCTGCCCGGCGCGGTGGGACGGCCGCGGCGATGACGGTGGACAGCTGGCCTGTGGTCTCGATGGGTCGCGCCCTGACGATGGCGGAGGCGATCATCCGGGCGAATGGCTCTTCGCCGAAGCGGCGGATGATGCGAGCCAGGTCCGCCTCGGGCCATTCGTTGACGATCTCGTCAGCGGTGTGTCTGGCGTCGGGACCCATCCGCATGTCGAGGGGCCCGTCGTGTCGGTAAGAGAAGCCTCGCGCCGGGGTGTCCACCTGATGCGAGGAGACACCGAAGTCGAAGAGCACGGCCGCCGGCGCCTCGTCGAGGACCGGGGCCAGTAACGAAGACAGCTCGGCGAAGTTGCCTGCCACGGCCGTGATGCCGAGCGTCTCGGCGTTGGCCAGGGCGTCGGGGTCACGGTCGACCGCCACGATGCGGACCCGGTCGCCGAAGGCCTCCCGGAGCTTCCGGGAGTGGCCACCCCCACCGAAGGTGGCGTCGACGACGACGCCCGGCATGACGGGGGCGATCAACTCGACCACCTCGTCCGCCATGACGGGGGCGTGATATCGGTGTTGCGGGTCCTGGGCCATTGCCAGCCCCCCGGGCGCTGGTACCAACTGAAAGCGGGCGGAGTCAGGGGCGTTCCAATTGGTTCCGGGGGGCTGGCGATGGACCAAGCCCTGTTCTTCGTGTCAGTCCTCCTCGTCGACATAGCTCTCGTCACCTGCGACTCGGTCTTCCATGTAGCGGTCCCTCTCCCACAGCTCGATGTGATCGAAGACACCGATGACGACGATCTCGGTGCCGGTGCCGAGACCGGCGAAGTCGCGCAGGTCCGGCTTGACCAGGACCCGGCCGGACTTGTCCAGGTCCTGCTGGTCGGCTCCGGCGAACATCGTCCGGGAGAGACGGCGGCCCGAGCGGCCCGAGCTCCCGGCCATGACCTCTTCGGCCATGCGGGCGAAGACCTTCGTGGCGTGGATCATCAGCTGGCCGTCCCGGCCCTTGGCCACGACACAGCCGTCGGCGAGCTCGCGGCGAAAGGAGGAAGGCAACACGACCCTCCCCTTCTCATCGAGCGTGTGGAAGTACTCGCCGAGAAACAATTTCCGTCCGTCCTCACTGTCGACCCCCTACGTGGGAGATTGCGCCACTATGCCCCACTTTGCCCCACATGTCAACCCTTTCGCACCACAGCCCGTCGGGGGGTCGACCCATGGCAAGGTTCTCAGGAGGAAACCGGCCCCCCTCCGGCTGGGCCGCTACTCCCCCAACGGGGGAGACAGCCGAGGTCTAGGCCGATTCGGGGAGCAGGAACGGCGTCCAGTCAGGTTCCACCTGGAATCCGGTGGACGCGTAGATCCAGGCGAACCGGCGTGGGGGCGCCGGCTTGACCCGGAGGACGAAGCCGCTTTCGAGCGGCGTCCGATTGCCCTTGCGGAGGTTGCAGGCGCGACAGCACGCCACCACGTTCTCCCAGGTGTGCTCCCCACCCCGGGACTTCGGGGTGACGTGGTCGATCGACTCGGCTGGCCCGTCGCAGTACTGGCAGCGGTGCCCGTCCCTGCCGAACACGGCCCGCCTGGTCACCGGCACGGACCGTCGGTACGGGACTTTGACGAACCGGTGGAGCTTGACGACCGACGGCACCTCGATCGAGAGGTGCTCGGACGACCAGGTCTCGGGGCGCGGGACCACCACAGAGGCTTTCTCAGAGAGGACGAGGACGATCGCCCGCCGTACGTTGACGACGGAGAGAGGTTCGTAGCTGGCGTTCAACACCAATGACCCTGTCATCACAGACCGTCCTACCAAGGACAAAGAGTAGTGGCAGGCTCGGCGCAGCCTGGTCGCTTTGGGCTCAGGACGGAATGATGCCCATCGACCGGCCGACGGCCAAGGTGAGGGCTCGCTCCCAGCCGAGGGAGACCATCGCCTGCCCGATGCGCTCCTCGTCACCGTCGATTGCCACGACCTGCAGCCGGCCGTCATCGCCCAGAGACACGTGCAAGACCTCGATCGGGACCCGGCCGATGACCCGGCACCATGCGTCCGCCATTCCCTGGGCTATGGCCCTCGGGTTGGCGGCCACGACCCGATGGGAGTGGATCTTCTCCCCTGCCACCTCGACACGGGCTCCTTTGTCGAGCGGGACCACGCGGACCTCGACACCGAGCCCACGAAGCTCCGGGGGGCCGGCGGGAGCCTCGGGCAAGGCCTGCTCGACGGTCTCGGGCTTCGGTGACCTCACTCCGTAGGCCACGAGAATCGAGCGCAGCCGTTCCATGACACCGGCCTCGTCGGCGCCCGGGATGAGGCGGATGTTGATCCCGCCCCCTTCCTCGGTGAGGTCGACGGTGACGGAAGCGACACCGGGGATCTCTTCGAGGCGACTCGTCAGGCCCGGCGTCATCGCATGTCTCTCATACGGCGACGCCACTCCAAGAACTCGATGAAGTCGCGGGCCGGGAATGCCATCGCCTCCCCGTAAGCCGTGTGACTGCGCCACGACAGATATGCCGATGATGGTCCGAGGCGCCCCCGGCGTCGTACCGACGCGGCGGCGCGGATCGCTTCTCCCCACAAACCAGGCCTCCCCAACAGCGGCCAAAACAGGCCGCCGATCCCCAAACGGTTGAACACGAGCCCTCCCACGGTGTGTCCTTGGCAACAGCCTAGCCTCCAAAAGTCGGAGCAAAAGGTAGAGTCGGCAGGAATATTTCCACTACGGAGGTCAGGCTCTTGACCGATCCCATCGAGCGATTCGGCGAGCGATTCAATCGCATCGCCTCCAACGTCGAGACCGTCATCCAGGGCAAGCGCGATGTGGTCGAGCTGGTGCTGCTGGCGCTCGTCGCCGAAGGCCACGTTCTGGTAGAGGACGTGCCGGGAGTGGGCAAGACCCACCTCGCCAAGTCGATCGCACGGTCGATCGCCGGCGACTTCAACAGGGTTCAGTTCACCCCCGATCTTCTCCCCTCGGACGTCACCGGCATCACCGTCTACGACCGTGATCGGAGGGAGTTCGAGTTCAAGCCGGGACCGATCTTCGCCAACATCGTGGTCGGCGACGAGATCAACCGCGCCAGCCCGAAGACACAGTCCGCGCTGCTCGAGGCGATGGAGGAGCGTCAGGTCACTTCGGACGGCGTCACCCGCCCGGTGCCGATTCCTTTCATGGTGGTCGCCACCCAGAACCCGCTCGAGCACGAAGGCACCTATCCGCTGCCGGAGGCCCAGCTCGACCGGTTCATGATGCGCGTGGTCATCGGGTACCCCAACCGCACCAAGGAGTTGGAGATGCTCGACACCCACGGCGTCCGGTCGACCTTCCACGACCTCCAGCCTGTCGTCTCGCTCGAGGAGGTGGAGGACCTGATCTCCACCGCCCAGCGTGTCGCGGTCTCAGGTGGAGTCAAGAACTACATCGTCGATCTCGTCGAGGCGACCCGTTCGCATCCCGATGTGATGCTCGGCGCATCGCCCCGGTCCGCCCTGTTCCTCCAGCGCCTGGCCCGGGCCAGGGCCGCATCGCAGGGTCGCGACTATGTGATGCCCGACGACATCAAAGACCTGGCCCTGCCCGTCCTGGAGCATCGGCTGACCCTTCGCCCCGAGGCGCAGATGCGCGGGGAGACGGTGGCCCAGCTCGTCGAGCGCCTGCTGGGGAGCATCCGGGTGCCCGGAACCGCGTCCCGCATCGCCACCTGATGCCCACCTCCCGAGGTTGGGCGCTCCTCGGAGCGGGCTCCGCCTTCGGGATCCTCTGGTGGGTGTTCGGCGACCCGGAGCTCCTGCTCGTCGGCGCGTTTCTCCTCCTCGCCGCGCTGATCGCGGTGCTGTGGGTCCGCTGGCACAGCCCGCAGCTCGCCATCTCCCGACGCATCGGGTCGCCGGCCGTGCACGACGGGGAGCAGACGATGATCACGCTGGTCGTCGACAACCAGTCGACCAAGTCCGTCCCGCATCTGAAGATGTCCGACTCGGTGGAGAGGCTTGGGGTCGCCGGGTTCGAGGTCGCCCGGCTCGGGCCAAGGGAACGGGCCACCGCCTCCTACCTGGTCACCTGCAGCCCGAGGGGCGTGTACCGGGTCGGGCCGGCACGGGGGCATGTGGTCGACCCCCTAGCTCTGGCGGAGCTCCCGGTGCCTTCGACCGCCGTCGACCGGATCACGGTCTACCCAGCCGTCGAGCGCCTTAGCGGGTTTCCCAGGGTCCGCGGCCGCGACCCGGTGGTCCACGCTTCCCGCCCCGAGCACAACCAGCGGGGAGGCGAGGACTTCTACACGCTCCGGGAGTACCACAGGGGCGACGACCTCCGGCGCATCCACTGGCCATCATCCGCCAAGACCGACGAGCTGATGATCCGCCAGATGGAGACACCCTGGCAGTCGAGGGCCCTCGTCCTGTTCGACGTGCGGGCGGCCGTGTACGAGTCCGCCGCAGCCTTCGAGACGGCGGTTTCGGGCGCGGCCAGCATCGTCAGCCACCTGATCCGGTCGGGTTTCGACGCCGACCTCTGGGCGGGCGACGCCAACACGGTGGACGCCGCCCGGTACACGGCGATCATGGAGAAGCTGGCGCTGGTCCAGACGGACCCGGCAGTCGACCTGAGAGCCGTCGCCACTCGCATCCGCCACTCGGGCGGGGGTGGCGCGCTGATCATCGTCACCGGCGTCCCCGACCGGGAGCTGCTGGCGGTGCAGCAACTGCTCGCCCACGACTACGGGAACACCATCCTGATGAGTGTTTCGTCGACCACCCCACAGACCGTGATCGGATTCCATAGGGCCGGGGCGGCGACCGTTCTGGTCGAGCCGGGTGCGAAGTGGGCTCCCAACTGGATCAAGACCATGAGGACGACATGGGCCGACGCCTCAGCCAGCTAGCCGGGCTCCTCGCCCTCGCCATGATCCTCTTCCGGGCCGGGAGGCTCGTTCAGTTCGGCGACGGTGAGACCCTCTGGCACCTCGTCCTCATCGCGGCGGCTCTCCTCGGAGGGGTGCTGTGGTGGTTGATGCGGCAGTTCGACCTGAGGCCGGCGTGGGCGTTCACGATCTTCGCTCTCGGTGCCGCCATCGTGTTCCTGAGGGTGGCCGTGCCCGAGACGCTGGTCTTCGGGGTGGTCCCCACCTCCGCCACGATCCCGGCCCTCACCGAGAGCATGAGCGAGGCGTTCCTCATCATCAGGTCCGGAGTCGCACCGGTGATACCCAGCCCTGGCCTCATCGCGATCCTCGCCGTGATGATGTGGGTCCTCGGCGGGCTCTACACCCAGGGTGCGGCGACCGGGAACGTTGCCGTCATGATGGTCCCTGCCGGGACCGCCTATCTCCAGTTCGCCGTGTTCGACCGCCGCCCCGCCGGCCTGCCCTGGATGCTGATCACCGCCTTCGTCATCGGCCTCGCTCTCGCCGGGATGGCGCTCGACCGCCGGGAGTCGGTGGGACGGGCACGAGACTCGTCCGGGCTCCCCATCGCCCACAGTGCCCCCCGGGCGGCTCTCGTCATGGCCTCGGTGGTGGGGCTGGTTTCGATCATGGCCACCACCAACGCGGCGGGAGTGGTCTCCGAGTACGGCAACCTTCCGTGGCAGTCGGGCGGCCCGGGCCTCGGCAGCGGTCCGGGTGGCAACGTGCTCTTCGACCGGTTCGTCGACCTCAGGCAACGTCTGATCAGCCGCGAGAACGCCCTCCTCTTCCGCGCCACCCTCGCACCGGGGGCTCCGCCCGCCGACCAGATCTACTGGCGGATGGAGACGCTGGACGAGTTCGACGGCGTGGCCTGGCGCCGCGGCAACGGCCAGACGCGGGTTGCGTCACCCTCGGCACCGGTCGGCGATCCGCAGCATGCGTATCGGGGGTCGAGCGCCAGGGTATTGCAGCGGGTGTTCATCGCCCGCCTCGGCGGCACACTCATGCCGACGGCCGGCGAGCCCAGAGCGATCCATGAGATCTCGGGAGCGAACACCATCCTTCCCGGGGAGGTCCGGTTCGGCCGCGACGGAGCCCTGTTCCGCCCCGTTGGCGTGACCGCCGACGACAACTACCAGGTCGAGTCGATGTACCCGCTCACCGACGCCGATCTGGGTGCGCTGGCCACCGGTCCCGACGGGGAGCTGAGCCCGCTGTTCGCCAGCGCCGCCGAGGACGGGCTGTTCGCGGGGGTCGCCGGCCCGCCGCCGGGGGCCGTGGAGCGTCCGAGCGACATCGAGGCGTACCTCGATCTGCCTCAGAACTTCCCCGGTCAGCTCACCACCACGGCGCTGCGGGTCACCAGGGGCGCCACGACCGCCTTCGAGAAGGCCTGGATGCTCCAACACTGGTTCCGCGACTCCGGTGAGTTCACGTACTCGCAGGAGGTGTCCACCGGACACGGCGCACTGGTCTTGGCGGACTGGCTCAACTCTTCCACCAGCGAGAACTACCGCACCGGATACTGCGAGCAGTTCGCGGCGGCGATGGCGGTACTGGGCCGCGTCATCGACATCCCGACCCGGGTCGTCTGGGGGTTCACGCCGGGCGGGACCGTGGAAATCGACGGCCTCGAGGTGATCGAAGTGCGCGACACCAACGCTCACGCCTGGGTCGAGATGTGGATGGACGGGTTCGGATGGGTGCGCTTCGATCCCACTCCACGGGGCGAGTCCCTGCCACCGTCGATGACCGCCGGCTTCGTTCCGGCCGACCACCTCGCGGAAGGCAGCGGCCGCGGCGTGGTCGTCGGCCCGGAGCCCCAGGACCCGACCGTGGAGGACGACACCCCTGTCCCGCTGCCGCCGGGAAGCGGGAACCCCTTCGACGAGAACGGCGGGCCGCGCTGGGTGCTGATCGCCATTCCTGCCCTGGCGATTCTGGCCGGGATCGTCCCGCTGCTGAAGAGGGTCCGTCGCAGCCGCCGGATGGCACGCGCTCGGGAGGGCGACATCACCGCGCTCTGGGACGAGATCGTCGACCGGTTGGCGGACCTGGGCGACCCGATCACCGAGACCATGACGCCGATCGAATGGGCCGGCTCCAAGGGCTCAGCCCTGCTGCCGCTGGCCCGGGGCTATGCGGCGTCGGTGTACGGGGAGAAGCGGACGACGCTCACCGACGACCAGCTCATGGAGCTGGAGTGGTGGATGCAGAGCCGGTACGACGGGCGCCAGAGGCTCGTCGCCTCGATCAACCCCCGGTCGTTGTTCCGGGACTGAGACCGCTCAGGTGCCGGTGGCCTGCTCTTCGCGCACGTCATCCTCGACGCGGCGGAGCATGTCCAGGAAGTTGTTGCGATCGAGCTCGAAGTAGGTGACGTCCTCTTCGACGTCTCTGGCGATCTCGTCGATCGCCACGAAGAAGGCGAGTTGCCCATCCCGCAACGCGTCGAGGAGCTCACCTTCGTCCCTGCTGATCCTGAAGATGCTCTGCCCGTCGGTAACCAGCTTCACCTGGGCGAGATGGTCGTCCATGCCGCCCTCACGCCGCAGGTAGTCCCAGGCTCGACGCACGCGCTGCAGCGACATGCCGTTGTCGAGCAGGCTGCGGACGACACGGAGGGCGACGAGGTCACGGAACGAGTAGAGGCGGCGAACTCCTGGGCGCCCGCCGGACCCTTGCACCGAGGGGCTGACCAGACCGACACGATCCCAATAGCGCAACTGATGATGAGTGCATCCGCTCAGCCGAGTCGCTTGATCGGCCGTAAACGCCTGCTCCAATTTCCTACTCCCAAAACCTTGATGTCACGAACCAGGGGCGTGGTTCGTCTCTCTCACGCGCCGCGCCCGTGCGGCACGTGGGGCGGGAACATTAGCCAACTCGGAAGACGCCTGGACCGCCGAAGCGGGGGTCAGTCGTCTTGTTCGTCGAACTCTTCGACTGCCTCGGGAGTGTGCGAGCCCCACCCGCGGAAACGAAGCGCGTTGACCAGGGCGGTGGCCGAGGAGACCACGATCAGGAAGCCGATGGCGGCGACGGGAGTCACCGAGATATAGGCGATGACGATGGCGAGCCCGGCGATGATTCCGAGAGAGGCGAGGCGCACGCCCACGCGAAGAGGGCGCTGCACCTTCTGCACGGCGCGGGCCAGCTCAGGATCTTCTTCGTAGAACTGGCGCTCGATCTCCGCCAGGATCCTCTGTTCCTTGTCGTCAAGAGGCATGCTCCACCGGTCCCTGAGTAGGTGCCCAACTGAGATCCTACACCTGCCTGGGGCGCAGATGACAGTGGTTCTTACCCACCTTCGGACAGTTTGTCACCGGGTCGAATCGCAGCGTCGCCGAACTTCTGCACGACCTGGAAGACGGCATCCTCGACGCGGTCCCAGCGCTCTCCCTCGATGCCCATCTGCCGAGGCGCGTCGTCGGGTTCCAGCGCAGAACATCCGAGCCCGATGAGCCGAACGGGGCGCACCGGGCCGGCTTCCGAGATCAGCTCACGAGCCTCGGACGCCAGGACACGGGCCGAGTTGGTGGCCTCGGCGAGCGTGTGGCTTCGGGTGATCGTCTCGAAGTCGGAGTAGCGCAGTTTGAGGGTGATGGTCCGGCCCACGAGGCCCGCCCGGCGCAGACGATGGGACAGGCGCTGGGCGTGGATCGACGCCGCATTGACGAGCTCGGGGACGCCGACGAGGTCTTGCTGATAGGTCTCCTCCACCGAGACCGACTTCGCCTCCTGGTCGGGCTCGACCCTGCGCTGATCGACGCCGGAGGCGAGGTCGACGAGCTGGTGGGCGAGCGTCGGACCGACAGAGGCGGACAGGGCAGGAACCGGGGTGGCCGAGAGATCGGCCACCGTCTCCACACCGAGCCGCTTCAGCGCCGCGGCGGTGGCGGGCCCCACACCCGGGAGGGCGGTTGCGGGCAGGCCCGCCAGGAACTCCGCCTGTTCTCCCGCGGGCACGTGGCGGATCCCGTCGGGTTTCGCAGCCTTACTCGCCAACTTGGCCACGAGCTTGTTCGCCGCCACGCCGACGGAGGCCGGCAGGCCGATCCGTTGCCTGATCTCGCTCCGGATGGCCTTGGCCACATCGACCGGCGAAGCATGGTGGCGACGCAGCCCGGATACGTCCATGAAGGCCTCGTCGACACTGAGCCCCTCGACCAGGGGGGTGAACTCCCGGAACACGGCGAACACGCGCAGCGACACCTCTCCGTACTTGCCATGGGATGGAGGGACCACCACGAGCTCCGGGCAGAGCTTGAGGGCCATTGCGGTGGGCTGGGCGGAATGCACTCCGTGTCGCCGGGCCTCGTAAGAGGCGCTGGCCACGACCCCGCGGGGACCGGCGCCCCCGACCGCCACAGGAACGCCCCGAAGCGCCGGATCGTCCAGCCGCTCGACCTCGACGAAGAAGGAGTCCATGTCGACGTGGAGAATCGGCTCGGTCCACACGGAGTCGAAGTTACCCGGGGTTGCGGACAGAAAAGGCCAAACTGAGGACCATGGCTGCCTTGGTCCATCTCGTCCGCCATGCCGAGGTGGACAACCCCAACAACATCGTCTTCGGGTCCCTCCCCGGGTTCGGACTGTCCCCCCACGGGCTGGAGCAGGCCCGTCGTGTGGGGCGGTACCTGGGACCGAGGGCCGTGGTCGCCATCTGGTCGTCACCCCTCGAGCCGGCGCTTCGCACGGCCGAGGAGATCGCCTCCCGATCGGGCGTGCCCGTGCGCGTCGACGAGGACCTGCGTGACTGGGGCCTCGCCGAGCGCTGGCAGGGTCACCCCTGGCCTCACCTGTCGGCGACCTTCCCGGGGGAGGTCGAGGCCTACCTGGCCGACCCGTGGTCGGTCGATCTCGTGCCGGAGACCCTCGCCGAGGCTGCTGACCGGGTGGCAGGGGTCGCCCGCCGGCTCGATTCGACCCACCCTCACGGCGACGTGGTGATCGTGTCCCACCAGGACGCTATTCAGGCCGCGCGCCTGCGACTGCTCGGCTCGGACCGGGAGCGCTTCCACACCGACCCTCCGGGCCCCGGAACGGTGGTCACCCTCCGACCGGGGGCCACCTGGCGAGAAGAGACCGTCTGGGGGCCCGCAGAGTCTCCGCGCTTCGGGGAACGCTCCGATCTCAGAGTCGTGACCGCGGCGGACGGCTCGACTCCTACTCCCGCCTGAGGCGTGCCAGACTCCGGCCGGTGAGACCACCGCTCGCCGCCCTCGCCCCACTGGCCGCAGTGCTCGCCTGGGTGACGGCACTCGTCGTGGACCCGGGGCCCTTTCCGCCCTGGCCTTCCGTGCTGCTGATTGGCATCGGGCTGCTTGCCATGGCCACGGTCTCCACGACCGGCCTCGTGGTGCTCGGGGCGAGGTGGGCGATGCGCCTGGCGTGGCTCGTCCTCGCCGCGTGCGCTGGGATCGCCGCGGCCCGGCCAATCGATCCCGTCTGGTGGGTGGCACTGGTCGTCACGGTCCTCGCCGGCGCCGGGTTGTTCACCATCCAGGACCGAACCCGAAAGCTGCCGTCGGCCACCGGTCCCCCGGTCAGGGCCGTGATCCTCCCGCTGGTCCTGCTGTATTCCCCGCTGATTCTCGGCCTGACTTCATCCGGGGCTCCCTGGGCCGTCACCACAGTGGCCGCCGCGGCGATGGCCGGGGCCTTCCTCTATGCCCGGGTCGTGTGGGGAGGGCTGGCCTTCGCCCGGATCGGCTTCCCGGTCGTCGCCCTCGCCGCGACTCCGTTCCTCGAGGCTCCGGCCTTGATCGCATCTCTCGGGATCGCCCTGGTGGTGGCCGTGCTGGCCTGGCACCCATCGGTGAAGGCGGCATTCCACCCGCCCCGAACGCCTGGGTCCACCTTTCCGATACCGCCGGAGCTGGCCCCCGGCGACATCCTCGACGCCGCCGGAATCGACCAACGGGGGCGGAGGAAGCGGTGAGACGCCCGAATCCCTGGATCGCGGTGCCCGCTCTCCTCACCGGTCTGCTCGGTGCGGCACTGGGGTGGATGGTCACCGACGTCAGCTGCCGTCAGGAGGGCGAATCGTGCCCCGTCTGGGCGGGCATCTTCGCCCTGGTCGCGTTCATCGGGGTCACCATCGGGGTGGCGCTCCTCCTGGCGATGGTCTTCCGCTCG
>CAYLYQ010000006.1:0-26710 GCA_964388105.1 uncultured Acidimicrobiaceae bacterium | reverse complement strand
GAGAAGATCAAGGTGGCGTTGTGCCCGCCGAAGCCGAACGAGTTCGACATGACATGCCCCATGGTCGCCTCCCGGGCCTCGTTGGGGACGTAGTCGAGGTCGCACTCCGGGTCGGGCGTGGTGTAGTTGATGGTCGGGGGGAGGACCCCCTCACGCATCGCCAAGATCGAGATGACGGCCTCGGCCGCCCCCGCCCCGCCGAGCAGGTGACCCGTCATCGACTTCGTCGAGGAGACCGGGATCCTGTGGGCGGCCTCGCCCATGGCGATCTTGATGGCGGCGGTCTCGGTGGCGTCGTTGGCCGGCGTCGAGGTGCCGTGAGCGTTGATGTATCCGATGTCGGCGGGCTCGAGACCCGCATCGGCGAGAGCAGCCTTCATCGACTTCGCGGCCCCGGAGCCGCCCGGCTTGGGGAGCGTGATGTGATAGGCGTCGGCGGACATCCCGTATCCGGTGATCTCGGCAAGCGGCTCGGCGCCCCGAGCGCGGGCATGGTCCAGTGACTCGAGGATGAGCACTCCCCCACCCTCGCCCATCACGAATCCGTCACGATCGGCGTCGAAGGGTCGTGACGCCCCCTGCGGATCGTCGTTGCGGGACGACAGGGCGCGGGCCTGCGCGAAGGTGGCGATGCCGAAGGTCGTGATCGAAGCCTCGGAGCCACCCGCCACCATGACGTCGGCCGCGCCACGGCGGATGATCTCGGCAGCGTCGCCGATGGCGTTGGCGGAGGCGCTGCACGCGGTGACGACGCACGACACGGGGCCCGTCAGGTTGTGCTCGATCGAAACGAGGCCGGCGGCCATGTTCGGGATGATCCTCGGCACACCGGTCGGGCTGACCCGATCGGGCCCGCGCTCGACGAGTGTGGTGATCTCGTCGATGAAGGCGCCCATCCCGCCGAAACCGGCGCCGACCATCACGCCTGCCCGCGACGCGGCCTCCTCGTCCTCGGCGAAGTCGAGCCCGGCGTCGGCGAGTGCCTGACGGGTGGCGACGATGAAGAACTCGGAGAATCGGTCGAGGCGCCTCGCCTCTTTGGCGTCGAAGTGAGCCGAGTTGTCCCAGTCCGAGACTTCGGCGGCGAACGTGGTCCGGTAACCGGTGGCGTCGAAGAGGGTGATCGGGCCTGCGCCGGACACACCCGACTTGACGGCCGACCATGTCGAGGCGACGTCGAGACCGATGGGTGTGATCGCGCCCATTCCGGTCACGACCACCCGGCGGCGACCGTTCATGAGAATCGGTTCAGCCGTTGAGCTTGCCGTGCACCAGGTCGATGGCCTGGCCCACGGTCATGATGGACTCGGCTTCCTCGTCCGGGATCTTGACGTCGAACTCGTCCTCGAGCGCCATCAGCAACTCGACGACACCGAGGCTGTCCACATCGAGGTCCTCCTCGAAGTGGGCGGCGTCGTTGATCTTCTCGGCATCGAGGCCGAGCTCCGTGACGAGCACGTTGTGCAGACGCTCGGAGATCTGTTCTCTGTCCATTGTTTCTCCTCCTTGAGGCGCTGTTGCGCCAGGCAACTTACAACGCGACGCCGCCGTCCACCGCAATCACCTGACCGGTTATGTAACCGGCGGCGTCGGACGCGAGGAACGCGACAAGCGAGGCCACCTCTTCTGCTTCGCCGAAACGGCCCAGGGTGATCGCCTCGAGGGCGGCCTTCTTGACGTCGTCGGACAGTATGTCCGTCAGATCGGTGGTGATGTAGCCGGGGGCGACCACGTTGGAGGTGATCCCCCGGGAACCGACTTCCTTCGCCACCGACTTGCCGAAGCCGATCATCCCAGCCTTCGAGGCCGCGTAGTTGGCCTGTCCCGCATTGCCGCTGATCCCCGCGACGGAGGCGATCGAGATCACCCGACCCCAGCGGGCGCGAACCATCCCCTTCATGGCGGCTCTTGTACAGAGGTAGGCCGACTTCAGGTTGGTGGCGATCACCGCATCGAAGTCCTCCTCCGACATCCTGAGGAGCAGCGCATCCCGTGTGATGCCGGCGTTGTTGACCAGGATCGCGACGCTGCCCCATTCCGATGCGATCCGCTCGAAGAGCTCGTCGACCTGGCTCGAGACGGACACGTCGGCACGGACCGCAATCGCCTCTCCCCCGTCAGACCTGATCTTCTCCACCACCTCTTCGGCCGCGGCGGCGTTGGACGTGTAGTTGACCACGACCCGGTGGCCCGAGGCGGCGAGTGCAATTGACATCGCCCGACCCAGGCCTCGAGAGCCCCCGGTGACAAGGGCGACCCGCCCCTCCACGCCAGGCGTCACGCCTGCTTCTCCGGGCGTCCGAAGAAGTCGAAATTGGGTTTCAGCAGGTCCATGGTGTCCCGGTCGGTCGGAGGCAACTCTGCGTCCGACTCGGCGATCGGAGTGGTCCGATCTCCCCACCGGACGACCGCCGAGCCCCAGGTGAGACCACCGCCGAATGCGGTGAAGACCACGATGTCGCCTGGCTGTATCCGTCCCTCCTCCAAGGCTTCGGTCAGGGCAACAGGGATGGTGGCCGCCGACGTGTTGCCGTAGGAGGCGATGTTGACGTACACCTTCGACTCGTCGACGCCCAGGCGGCGTGCTGTGGCGTCGATGATGCGGATGTTGGCCTGGTGCGGGATGAGCAGGTCGACGTCCTCGAGGGCGACTCCGGCCCGCTCCAGGGCCGTGATCGACGACTCGGCCATCTTGGTCACGGCCCGCCGAAACACCTCCTGGCCTTCCATGGCGATGCCGGAGAGTCGAGGATCGAGCGGCCCCCGGTCGCCAGCGGTGCCGTCGACGGGCACCTCGAGGATGTGCCCGACGGAGCCGTCCATGCCGAGATCGGTCGCCAGGACCCCGGCAGGGCCTTCCGTCGGCTCGAGGACGACCGCTCCGGCCCCATCACCGAACAGGACGCAGGTGGTTCGGTCGGTGAAGTCGATCAGGTGGTGCAGCTTCTCGGTGCCGACGACGAGGACCGTGGAGTAGTTGCCACCGCGGATCATGTTGGTGCCGACGTCGATCCCGTAGACGAAACCCGAGCACGCGGCATTGATGTCCATGGCTGCGGAGTTCCATGCTCCGAGGTGCTTCTGCACCACGCTGGCCGTGGACGGGATGATCGAGTCGCCGCTGCAGGTGGCGACCAAGAGGAGGTCGACGTCTTCCGGCGTCTTCCCGGCCGCGGCGAGTGCGCGCATGCACGCCACCGCCGCCAGTTCGGATGCCTCCACATGGCTGATCCGGCGCTCCTTGATGCCCGTCCTGGTGGTGATCCACTCGTCCGAAGTGTCCACGACCTGCTCCAGGTCGTGGTTGGAAAGGACGTTCGGGGGCATGCACTTTCCCCACCCAGTGATCTCAGCTGTCAGCACGGTCGCACCTCCTCACATGGTACCGATGGAACCGGCTGCGGACGGGATGTCCTCCATGGAGGAGACGACGACCACCTCGGCGCCGGGCACGGTCTTGCGGGCCATGCCCGCCGTGACATCCCCCGGACCGACGTGTACAAACCCGGTGACGCCCGACTCGGCGATGCCTTCCAGGCTCTCGGCGAACCGCACCGGCGAGACCACCTGCCTGACGAGAGTGGCGGCGATGTCATCCCGCCAGTGGGGCTGCGCCGTGGTGTTGGACCAGACGGCGAACTCCGGCTCGCCGAACTCCACGGCCTCCAGAGCCACTGCCAGGCTGTCGGCGGCGGGGTCCATGAACTGGGAGTGGAAAGCCCCGGCCACATTGAGACGGATGACCCTCCTCACGCCGAGGTCGCGGCCGTTCTCGTCGAGCCAGTCGAGGTCGGCCGCGCCACCTGCGACCACCACCTGTCCCGGGGCGTTGATGTTGGCCACGCTGAGACGCCCTCCGAGACCGCGCCGGGCCGACGCCACCGTCTCGGCCTCCTCCGGGCTCACCCCGATGAGCGCCGCCATGCCCGACGGCTCCAGGTCGGCGGCGGTCGCCATGGCGCGTCCCCTCTCGGCCACCAGGGCGAGACCCGTGCCGTAATCGAGGGCGCCGGACGCGGCGAGAGCCGTGTACTCACCCAGGGAATGGCCGGCAGCGGCGGCGGGCGCCGAGTCGAGGTGCGGCCTCAGCTCATCCCAGAGGGCGTAAGCCAGTGCATACAGAGCCGGCTGGGCGTGCTCGGTGCGCGTGAGAGTCTCTTCGGGGCCGTTGAGACACAAGTCTCGGAGTGACCACCCGAGCACCTCGTCGGCGGTGTCCACAAGCAGGTCGGGTCGGGCGTCGAAGAGGTCGGCGCCCATCCCCACGGACTGGCTCCCCTGTCCCGGGAAGAGGACCGCATAGCTCACAGGTGCTCCGACCCCGCCTCGATGTCCCGGGTTACGACAGTGCCGCCACGAGGCGGTCGACGTCGGCGGCGTCGACATCACGATGGGTCACCAGCCTCCAGGCGCCCCCCATGGCGGGGTTCGCTCGGAGGCCGGATCGGCCGAGCCGGTCGGCCACCTCGGGCCAGGGAATCCCCAGAGCCCCGAAGGAGACCCGGACCATGTTGGTCTCCACCTGATCCGGCTCCACGGAGCCCGGGAACCGTTCCGCGAGGGCGTCGGCGAGCTTGTTGGCGAGGACGTGGTCCTCGATGAGCCGGTCACGGCCGGCGAGAGCCACGCGCGCCGCGGCTGCGATGACGCCGGACTGGCGCATGCCGCCGCCCATGCGCTTGCGCAGATACCGCAGCTCGGAGATGGAGTCCGAGCTCCCGCAGACGATGGAGCCGACGGGGGCCCCGAGCCCTTTGGAGAAGCAGAATTGGATCGTGTCGGCGCAGGCGCCCCACCGGGCCGCGGGCACGCCGGTGGCACTGACCGCGTTGAAGATGCGGGCGCCGTCGATGTGAACGGCGAGACCGTGGTGACGGGCCCTGGCCGAAGTCTCCTCCATGATCTCGATGGGGATGACGCGACCCCCGGAGAGGTTGTGGGTGTTCTCCCAGACCATCAGGCTGATCCGGGGGAAGAAGCCCGCCATGGCCATCGCGGCGTCGACGTCTTGCGGTGCGATCCGGCCGGCTTCTCCGGAGACGGTGCGGAACCCGACGCCGGCATACGCCTGCGGAGCACCGCCCTCGATCGAGCGGACATGGCTGCCCTCGTGTGCCAGCACCTCCTCACCCGGGTTGGTGTGGAACTGGATGGCGAGCTGGTTGCCCATGGTGCCGGTGGGCACGAAAAGGGCGGCTTCCTTGCCCACCACCGCGGCCGCCTCCTCCTCGAGCGCGTTCACCGTGGGGTCGTCGCGGTAGACGTCGTCACCGACCGGTGCCGACGCCATGGCGGCGATCATTTCGGGAGTGGGCCGGGTCACCGTGTCCGATCGGAAGTCGGCGATGCCGTCGGGAAACGCCATGGCGTGGAGAGTACTCCCATGAATTGGCCCCCCAGAGCGCAGCGACTGGGGGAAATCCCTAGCCGGAGATGCGCTCGAAGATGCCCGCCATGCGCTTCGGCATCAGGCTCCGGGACACCCCCATGACGTCCTGCACGAGCGAGAGGATGTCTCCGGGGCCGTCCCAGTGCTCGGCCACGACCTCGGGACCGGCACGGTTGATGAGATTGTCCAGGGCGAACATCAGCACGAGGATGTCGTCGGCCCACCCGACCACGGGCACGAACTCGGGAATGAGGTCGATGGGACTGGCCGCGTAGGCGGCCGCCGCGCCAATGGTGAGCTTCGCCCGCAGCGGCACCCGGCTGTCGCCCAGGAGCCTGCCGATCAGCTTGACGATGTTGGGGACGACGGTGATCACCTCGGCGATGAGGGTGCGTGCCCGCACGCGTTGGCCGCCGGGCTCGATCACTTCGTCAGGTGTGACTGGGTTGGAGTTCTCGGTCACTCGACTTCGATCCTCTGCTTCTGGGGGCGATCCTCGTCACGCTCTTCACCGATCCCGCCGATCTCCTCGATCACCGCTTCCACGGCCTTGAGCCCTTCGACGAGCGCCTGCAGCAAATGGTAGGCCGCTCGCCTGCCTGCGCGACTCACCGCCTCTCGGGGGCCGACGCTCTCGTTCATCGCTTCTTTCCCGGGTCGGCGAAGTCGACACGCAGGGTTCCCAATTCGTGTCGGGCCGATGCGACCTCACGGCGGTGCAGGGCGTCCGGGAGCAGGAACGAGCGCCGGTAGGGCCCGGCGCGCACGTAGAGCTCGTTGCCCTGGCGGAACACATCGAGCTCCGCCTTCTCGATGAACGGGATGTCGAGCTCCATGGTCACCACTCCGCCGTCCTCGGAGATCCGGAACGGGCTGTGCGCGGTGAAGTCCTCGATCGGATGGCGCTCGCCGTACAGCTCGGTGGCCATCACCCGGAGGCGATCCAGGCCGACCATCTCGTCGTCGAACAGCCGCAGCCGGAGGCGCGGGACGTCGGCGAAGGCGTCGTCGACCGTTTGGAGGTGAGCCTTCTGGATCGTCCTCCAGCGCTCGAAGTAGGGGTCGGACACGTCCTCGGGGAGTACCCGGTTGACCACGACGCCGTCGACCCCGTATCCGAACAGGCCCAGGTAGCTGTAGGTGCGGCGGGCCTCGTCGATCACCATCTTCTCCGGGTTCACCACGAGGCGGGCCGAGGTGATGTCCGGGTTGGACATGAGCTCACGGACCCCCTCGACCGACTCGAAGATGGAGTGGGCCGCGCTGAACACCTCGTCCTCCGGGAGCGGCAGGTTGGTCATGCGGCTCAGGAGGGGCCGGGCGGCTTTCATGATCCGGCGCTCCGTGGGAAGCACCTTCTCGAAGTACCAGGAGAGCACCTCGGGCAATGACAGGAGCCGGAGCGTCTCGGCCGTCGGCGCGCAATCGACCACCACCACGTCGTAGTCACCCGATCGGGCGTGACGGTTGACCTCGATGAGGGCGAAGAGCTCGTCCATGCCAGGGAAGATGAGGAACTCCTCGGCTTCGATGCCGGCGGCGCCACCCCAGTCGAGGACCTCGATGAGCTGACGCCGTATCGACCCCCAGTAACGGTCTAACTGGACGCGGGTGTCGATCTGTTGGCCGTCGAGCCGGTTGGCCACGACAGTCGGGTCAGAGGCGAGGCCCACCTCGAGCGCATCGGACAGGGAGTGGGCCGGGTCGGTCGAGGTGACGAGAACCCTGGCTCCGGCATCGGCCGCAGCAAGGGCCGTGGCCGCGGCCACCGTGGTCTTGCCTACGCCGCCCTTCCCGGTGACCAGAACGATGCGCACTTCAGCCTCCGGTTACCCGTTTTCGAAGCCCTCGCAACGCGGTCGTGACGATCTGGCGCTCTGCTTGGCGCCGGATGAAACCAGGGATGGTGAAGCGCGGAATCACGCTGAGGCTGTAGACGACCTCTGTGGAGCCGTCCTCCTGGGGGTTGAAGACGTACGAGCCTTCGAGCATCTCCAGGTCGTCGCTCTCGATGGCGGTCCAGGACAGGCTCGACGGACGGTCGTGGGTGTACTCGAGGACGTAGTTGATCTCCTTGATGAAGCCTTCGAGCACGAAACGCGCCTTGGAGACGCGCCCTTCGCCGTCGGTCTCCAGGACTTCGGCCTCTTTGACGCCCGTCGCCCACTCGGGATAGGCGGCGATGTCGGCGGCGACGTCGTACAGCGCCTCCGGGGTGGCGTCGATCTCCAGTTGTGAAAAGGTTCCCTCGGTCATGACCTCAGACTCGGACGAGACCCTGAGGTTAACCGAGCCCACCCACTGCCACACCGTCGGGGCCCAGCCGGAGATACCGCCCGGTGGCGCGGAAATAGCCGACGTTGCAGGCCCTGGTGCGGCCGATCCGCCAGGTGGAAGCCTGCGGCTGATGCACGTCCCCGTAGACGTGGAAACGCGGCTGGTGGCGGAGCAGGTATTCGAGGACCGGGGCCGACCCGCGTTCCTCCCGCCCGGTGATGACATCGAGCCGGACCGGGCGGAGAGCGGAGGGCACGTGGGTGCACAGGACATCGACCGGGCCGAGATCGGCGAGGAACCGGGCCATCTCGTCCTCGGCGAGCTCGCCCTCCGCCTGGACGGGTGTCGGCATGCCGCCACCCACGATGCCCAAGGTCATCCCCTCCACCTCGACCACTTCGCCGTGGACGTAACGGAAGCCGTCGGGCAGCGCCTGGCGTAGGAGGTCCGGGCGATCTACGTTGCCGTGCGTCACCAGGCCGGTCCCACCGGCCAGAGCCGCCGCCATCGCCTCGTACTGGCGACCGAGCGTGAGCTCGATCTCGCGGCGGGCGTCGATGCCCCTGTCGCCGACGGCTCCCCTCCACACCTCGCGCATCCCGGAGAAGTCGCCCCGACCCCGGGCCTCGCCGCTCCGAAGGGACAGGTCGAGCCCGAGGACCTCGGCGACGGCTCCGACACCGGTTCGGTAGTCCGCCAGGTTGACCAGGTCGCCGAGGACCAGGATCGGCTCACCGAGCGCGACCAGGCGGGCAAGCGCCGACGGCGAGTCGTGGACGTCGGAGACGACCAGCATCAGCCCTGGGTGCGGGTGGAGTAGCGCACCCAGAACACCGCGGCGGACGCGGCGAGGGCGGCGAGAACCAGCGCCACCGGCCAGGCGAGGTCGAGAGGTGAGTATTCGGCTGCGATGCCGCCCATGCCGAATCCGAGAACGGCGCCAAGCACCATGCGCGCCCTCTCACCGGGGACGGACTTGTCGGGGAGCGAGGACCACACGATGACCCCGATCAAGGCAACGGCCCCCACGGCGAGGGCGATGGCATACACCTTGATCACAGAGCGAGGGTACCCGGTGCTCTAGCTCACACGGCGCTCGACCGGCACCAGACGCAGCTTCGGCACGAGCCCTCCCGCGGCCAGGTTGTCCACGGCCTCGGACTGGTTGTCGGTCAGGTCCACCGGGTGCTGCCCGACGAGAAACGTGACCACGCAGTCGTCGCAGGCGCTCGTGTCCCGCATCGCACATTGCTCGCAATCGATCAGCATCTCGACCTCCTGGTGGCCAAGCTACGGACCGGGTGTGACAGATTCGGAACACGGTCCGTCCCCACGAGAGCGGGGGGACGGACCCGTTGTTCCTCGGGTTGCCTAGTAGCCGTTGTCGGCGAGCCAGTCGGCTGCGATCTCGTCGGCGTCGTCGTTGTCGATCTCGAACCGTTTGTTCATCGCGGTCAGGTCGGCGGTGGTCAGCTTGGAGCTGACTTCGTCGAGAAGTGACCGGAGATCGTCGCCGTAGGCCCCCAAGAGGTCCTCGGTCAGCACCGGGACCACGTTGTCGGCGGCCAGCATGTTGAGGTCGTCCTCGAGGAGCACAAGACCGCGGTCGGCGATCAGGGCGCTGGTCGAGAACAGGATGCCCACATCGATGGCCCCCTGGCCGAGGGCGTCGGCGGTGGGCAAGCCGGGCTGCAGCGGTGTGAAGTTGCCGCTGAGGTCGAGCTCGTACACCCGCTGCAGTCCGGGGATGCAGAACGGGTTGACCTCGCAGTCGGCCGGCCCTCCCAGCGAGAGGTCTCCGCCCTTCTCGGCGAGAGCGCTCAGGGTCGTGATTCCCAGGGACTGTGAGGTCTCTGCGGTGATGACGAAGGAGTTCGTGTCCACAGCGTCCGACGGGTCCAGGGCGATCAAGCCGATTTCGGCGAGCAGGGCGTTGAGCATCTCAGTGGTCTGTTCCGCGTCGCCGGTCGCCTGGCCGGCGCCGTCGTTGAGGAACTCCAACATCGAAGCCGCGTACTCGGGGGCGAGATTGATGTCGCCCGACTCGAACGCGGCGAGTTCGAGGTCACGGAAACCTCCCACCCGCTGCACGCTGGCCGTGAAGCCCTCGGACTCCAGTGCTCCCTTGTAGATCTCGGCGAGGATTTCGCTTTCACCGAAGTCCTGGGCGGCGACGACGATGTCAGGGCCATCCTCTGCGCCACCACCCGAGTCTCCACAGGCCGCCGTCACCATGACGAGGGCCAGGAGACCCGCCCCGATGGCGCGGTTGCGGTTGATCCGCATGGGTCTCTCCTTCCGGTTGCAATTGTCATGCCGCCCTCGAGCGGCGAGAGAAGTCAACCACGGCTTCACGCCGGGCATTCCGGGGGGATGATGTGTCAGTTGGGAGCCACCGGGACGCGGCCCGCGGCCCTGCGCCCTCGCCGCACCGGGTCGACCATCCGTTCGAGCCCACCCAGGCCGATCTCGGTCAGCACCGCCAGCACCGCAACGACCAGCCCGCCGGCAAAGACAAGCACCTGATCACGCTGGGCGAACCCGATGAAGATGTAGGTCCCGAGGCTGCCGTAGCCCAGCCATGCGCTCAGAGTCACGGTCGCCACCACCGCGACGGCGGCTGTGCGAATCCCGGCCATCACGAGCGGGAGGGCCAGAGGGAGCTCCAGCCGGGACAGCACCTGACGCTCGGTCATGCCCATGCCCCGGGCGGCCTCCACCAGCCCCGGGTCGACGTCGCGGACTCCTGTGAACGCGTTGACGAACATCGGCGGCATGGCGAGGACCACCATGGCGATGAGCGTCGCCCAATAGCCGAGCGGTGTCTGGGTGAGGGCGAATCCGAGGGTGATGGGGAACAGCACTCCCATGACTCCGAAGGTCGGGAGGGCTCGCCCGATGTTGACCAGCGACACTGCGAGCAATCCGCCTCGCTTCTTGTGGCCCAGGTACACGGCGAGGGGCAGTGCCAGCACGGCTGCCACTCCCAGGGACACCAGTGTCAGGCCGACATGGGCCGCGAGGAGGACCGGGAGCCCGCGGTTTCCCGACCAGTTCGCCGGGTCGGCGAACCATGCGGCGACTTCCCGGAAGAACTCGATCATCAGGTGCTCTTCCCCCCCGCCCACGGTGTCGCCGCTCTCTCCACGGCGACCAGCGAGAAGTCGATCACCACCGCCATCACCACCGCCGCCACCGTGCCCACCAGTGCCTCCGTGAGGAACTGCCTCCCGATCCCGCGCAGGATGAAGACGCCGTATCCACCCTGCCCCACGATGACCGTCAGAGTGACCAGTCCGACCGTCGTCACGGCCGCGACACGGATCCCGGCGATGATGGCGGGAAGGGCGAGGGGGAGCTGGACGCGATAGAAGATCGACCTTTCGGTCATTCCCATCCCGCGGGATGCCTCGATGACGTGCGCAGGGACTCCCCGGATCCCGGCGACGATGTTGCGGATGAGGATGAGGAGCGTGTACGAGACCAGAGCGACCTGGGCCGTCAGGATGCTGGTGAGGCCGAAGACCGGCACCAGGAAGGTGAAGAGCGCGACCGACGGGATGGTGTAGAGGACCCCGGTCACCCAGGTGATCGGGCCGTACGTGTGCCGCCAGCGCAGGGCGACCAGCGCCAGCCCGAACGAGATCACCAGGCCGGCACTCACCGCGAGCATCGTGTGGGAGAAGTGCTCCACGGTGGCCTGCCAGATGTCGTCGAGGTTGCGCGTGATCCAGTCCCAGTCGATGACCGGCTGAGCCTGGGCCAGGGTCATTCCGTGATCTCCTCCGCGACCCGGTCGATGTCCAACATCCCCAGGTACTCGCCTCCGTCCCCGAGCACGACGGCGACCCGTGTCCGGGAGGTGACCACCGCGTCGAGAGCCTGGCGCATCGAGTCGTCGGGGCGGAGGGTGACGAGGAAGGGCCGGGGCTCGAGCTCGGGAAGGGGCCTCTCCCCCACCTCCTCCGCCGGCACCCAGCCGAGGAGAATCCGGCCATCCACCAACCCCACCCAGTCGACGGCGTGATCCATCATGACCGCGGTCGCTGCGGCGGGGCTGGCCGAGACGTCCACGACCGGGCCGCGACCGAGATTGGCGCTCGACACCGGGATGAGGCCGAGCCGCATCAGGCCGCGCTCGGGACCGAGGAAACGCGCCACGAACTCCGACGCCGGATTCATCAGGATCTCCTCCGGCCGGTCGTACTGCTCCAGGACACCGCCGATGTTGAGGATGGCGACCCTCGTGGCCATCTTGACGGCCTCTTCGATGTCGTGGGTGACGAACACCACGGTCTTGCCGAGCCGCTCCCACAAGGCGCGGAACTCCTCCTGGAGCCGGGCACGCACGATCGGGTCCACGGCCCCGAACGGCTCGTCCATGAGCAGGACCGGCGGGTCGGCCGCGAGCGCTCGAGCCACCCCGACCCTCTGCTGTTGCCCGCCGGACAGGGCGGCCGGGAAGCGGGCGAGCATCTCGCGTTCCAGGCCCACCAGGTCGATCAGCTCGTCCACACGCTCCGCGATCCTTCCGCGATCCCATCCGAGGAGACCGGGGACGGTGGCGATGTTCTCCGCGACCGTGCGGTGCGGGAACAGCCCCACCTGCTGGATCACGTAGCCGATGGAGCGTCGCAACACATGAGGCTCGAGCGACATGATGTCCTGGCCCCCTACCTCGATCCGCCCCGAAGTCGGCTCGATGATCCTGTTGATCATCTTCAGGGTGGTGGTCTTCCCACACCCGGAAGGGCCCACGAGAGTGACGAACTCGCCTTCCGCAATGTCGAGGCTGAGGCTGCCCACCGCGGGGGCCGGCGAGCCGGGGAACACCTTCCGCACCGTGTCCAGTCGGATCATGACGTCTCGGGGCACGGGATCACCACACCGCCGGCCGGTTCAGTCGACCGACTGCAGGAAGGACAGCACCTCTGACAGGTACCGATCCGGGTCGTCCACGACGGAGTCGACGTGACCGGAGCCCTCGAACACGACCAGCCGCGCACGGTCGGGCGCCGCCTCGGCGAACCGACGGCTCTGGTCGACGGGGATCGTCTCGTCCGCATCGCCGTGGATGAGAAGGGTCGGCGCGCGCAGGGCCTCCGCCTGGGCGATGTAGTTGATCGTCTGCCAGTTGACGCCCATGCGGAGCGAGGTGATGAACTTGGCGACCCAGGAGAGAGTCGGGGGCACCGTCGCCGGGATCACAGGCAAGTCCCGCCGCGCGGCCTCGGTGTCGACCGTGTTGCCCATGTCGAGGTTGCCCGAGTCGAGGATCAGCCCCCTCACCGAGCCGACGGCGTTGCGGTACGCGTAGCTCATCACGTGAGCACCGCCTGTCGAATACCCGTAGAGGACGACACCGGAGGCACCGGACTCGAGGGCGTAGTCAACTGCCCCCGCGACGTCGTGCATCTCGGTGACGCCGTACTGGTAGTAACCGCTGGGGTCGGCCGGCTGACCCTCGTCGTTCCGGTAGGTGATCGAGAGCTGCGGGTAACCCGCTTCCTGGAGAGGCTCGAACAAGGGCTCCGCCTCCGCCGGGGTGGCGCCCTTCCCATGGACGTGGATCACCCAGGTGTCACCCGAGGCGGGGATGTACCAGGCGTCGAACTCGCCCAGCGGGGACTCGTAGGTGACCTCTTCGATTCCCAGGTCGCCGGCTGACGCCGGCATCTCGATCGGGTCGGGGTCGGGGACGAATGCATCATCGATGAGGACTCCGGAGAAGTACCACCCGCCCGCGACGTGGAACACGAGCACCAGCGCCACCAGAGTCCACAGCAAACCCTTGAAGAAGGAACGAGACGTCATGACCCGGATTCTGGTCGCTCTCAGCCCACGGGCAGCGACAAGCCACCCACGAGATGCTCCTCATCGTCCGTGACCGGGATGGGGTCGGTGCCGAAGTCGGGCTCGAGCTCCCACGCCTCTTCGATGGTCCCGTCCACCCTCACCGAGAGGGCGTCTTCCATGAGCGACCCAACCGAGGCGTTCCCCGCGCCGACGAGACGGTCCCGCCGGACCACCCCGATGAGGCGCCCTGCCTCCGCGACCGCAAGGACCTTCTGATCGTGGAAACGCAGCGTGTCTTTGGCCTCGCGGAGCGGTGCCACGTACACCGGCTCGCCCATGAAGCGAAACACCCGGTCGGGGGCGCTCCTGACGATGACCAGGCCGGTCTGCGCGGTGCGACGCAAGCGGGCACCGGGCCCGAACAGCATCCGTTGCAGCCACGACCCGCCAGAAGCCCCGAGAACCACCAGCGTGCCTTCGTCGACCCCTTCGAGAAGGCGCTCGACGTTGTCCACCGCGACCACGCGACCTTCGATGTCAGGAACGCTGGAGCCGATTCGGTCGAGGACGGCGGTGGCGCCGCTCTCGTCGTCGGGCACCGATGCCGACACCATTTCCGCGGGGACTCCAAGGGCGCGGCCGAGCCGCGCGGCCACCCCGGCGGCGAGGAGGGAGTGAGGTCCCCCGCCGACCGCTGCCACCACCCGCTTCACCTTCTCGGGCTCGAAGTCGATGGGCACGGCCACATTGACCAGGTCGAAGTCCCCCGGGAGCTTGCGGGCGACGAGAAGATCGGCTCGCTGATCGATGCATTCCGCAGCCAGGTCGGCGCCACCGATGCGCTCAGACTCACCGCCGAGAAGCTCGGACAGCTCGGCGCACCCGCGGCCCCGAGTCCAAACCACGGCCAGATCCCCCCGCGCGGCAGGCGCCCGCTCCATGTCGGATTGAGATGCCGTCATCAATCGGCCACCGTAACCAGCTTCACCGCAACTCGCGAGGGGTCAGCCGACCCATCGTTCCCGGTGGATCGTCACGTTCGCCTGGTCGGGACGACGGTCGAGGCTGCCGGACCGGCGGTCGGGGGCCGGGTGACCGAGAGTGATGACACCGATCGGTTTCTGCTCTTCGGGAAGGCCGAGGACTTCCGCCAAGGCGGGCAGGGAGTGCACACCGAGGAACCCTGCGCCGAGCCCGTTATTCACCGCCGCCATGAGGACAGCCATCATCGCGGCGCCGGCATCCACCCACCAGAAGGGCACGGGCCACTCGATCTCACCGTCGGGCCCGAGCTTGTCTGGTTCCCGGTACCTGCGGTGGTACACCTCCTCGCTCACCGAGATCACGACGTGTGCCGGGGCGCGGGAGATCCACGGGTCGAAGCCGGCCTCGATGTAGGAGCCTTCTCCGGCGAGATCGGCGATCGCCCGGCGGGTATCGCTGTCCGTGATCACGACGACGCCGAGCGCCTGGGAGTTGCCCGCCGACGGGGCGCGGAAGGCGGCACCGGCCACCTGTTCGAGAATGTCCGGGTCGATCGGTTCGTCGGTGTAGTTGCGCACCATGCGGCGGCGGGCGAGCACGTCGGAGAAGTCCATGTGCTCAAGCTACCTGGACCCGGCCGCCGCCTGCGCCGGGCGTGCCGGGCTATGCCCGGGCCGCCCGCTGGCGTCTCGCCTCGTACGCCAGGATCGCCATCGCCACCGAGGCGTTGAGCGAGTCCGTCACTCCGGCCATGGGGATCGAGACCGTCTCGTCGGCTGCCTCCAGCGCCTCGGCGGTGAGCCCCGTGTCCTCGGCCCCCACCATCAGCGCCACCGAGCCGGTCATGTCGGCATCCCAGTACACGGTCCTGGCGGCGGGGTCGGCCGCGATCAGCTTCACCCCGTGTTCGGACAGCCACACCCGGAGGTCGGCGACGCCCGCCCCCGGTGACGCGACGGTGAACACCGCCCCGGTCGACGCTCGGATCGAGTTGGGGTTGAACACATCGATGGGGTCCGGGACGGTGACCAGCGCGGCGGCGCCGACCGCGTCCGCCGTGCGCAGGATCGCACCGAGGTTGCCCGGCTTCTCCAGGTTCTCGGCGACGAGGACCAGCGAACCGTCGTCGAGAGCGATGTCCTCCAGCCCGCTGCGACGCTGGCGAAACACGGCGATCAGTCCCTCCGATCGCCGACGGTAGGAAACCCGGTCGAGGACGGCCGGCTCGACGCCAACCGTCTCGAGGCCGTCCACTGCTGCAGACCCGTCGCCGTAGGCCTCCTCGGCCACGAACCCCGCCTGCAACGCCCGTTCGATCAGCCGACGCCCCTCGACCACGAACACCCCTTCGGAGTCGCGATCGGCCCGATTACCCAGACGAAGCAGGCGCTTCATCCTGGGATTGGAAGTCGAGGTGATCTCGGGGGGCACGACTACTGAGTATGGCCCGCGCCACGCGCCGGCGGATGGTCACAACCGCACGGCCGTGGCTCACAGGCGGCACCGCCGATTTGGCCCCCTCGCCGCATTTCCCACACCGAACGCCTGTTCGATCTAGGATCGCCGGAATGCAGGTCGCCCACCAGGCAAGCTTCGACGAGCTGTCGACGCCGCTCTACGACGTCACCTTCTGCGTGTTCGACATCGAGACCACCGGGGCTTCCCCCAAGGACTGCGCCATCACCGAGATCGGCGCGGTGAAGTATCGGGGGGGTGAGGAGATCGGCTCGTTCCAGACCCTCGTCGACCCCGGCTCTGCGATCCCGCCTTTCATCACCATCCTCACGGGGATCACGCAGCTGATGGTCTTCGGTGCTCCCAGGATCGACGCCGTTCTGCCGGCGTTCCTCGAGTTCGCCGGCGACTCAGTCCTCGTGGGCCACAACGTCCGGTTCGACCTCTCGTTCATCTCCGCCGAAGCGAGGAGGTTGGGCTACCCGGTTCCCGCCAACCAGACCGTCGACACCGTCCGGCTCGGAAGGAGGCTCCTCGGGTCGGAGGTGCGCAACATGCGCCTGGCCACGCTGGCATCGCACTTCCGGAGCCCGGTGACACCCATTCACCGTGCGTTGGACGATGCCAAGGCCACGGCACACGTGCTCCACTCCCTCTTGGAGCGGGCAGGAACGATCGGTGTCACCAACCTCGACGACCTGATCGCACTGCCCCGCGCCCGCGGCTCCGCCCACTACGGCAAGATCAAGCTCACCGAGCACCTCCCCCGCCAGCCCGGGGTGTACATGTTCAAGGACCGCGACGGCCACGTGATCTACGTCGGCAAGGCGTCGAACCTGCGGGCCAGGGTTCGCCAGTACTTCTACGGCGACAGCCGTCGCCGCATCGGGGACCTGATCCGGGAGCTCGACAGCATCGACTACGTCGTCTGTGGGAGCTCGCTCGAGGCGGAGATCACCGAGTTGCGGACGATCCACGCCACCCGTCCCCGCTACAACCGCCGGTCGAAGCCGCCGAAGAGCTCGCACTTCATCAAGCTCACCGACGAGCGATTCCCGCGTCTTTCGATCGTTCGCAAGGCCGACCCGGAGACCCGCGGGCTCCTTGGTCCCTTCCGGTCGAAGAAGGCCGCCGACCAGGTGGTGATGGCCATCTGGGACGCCGTCCCGATCCGGCGATGCGCCAGCAGGCCGGGCTCACGCACCGGGAAGTGCGCCGGCGGGCAGATCGGCGTTGCCCGATGCCCGTGCGACGGAACGATGAGCGAGGAGGAGTACGCGTCAGTCGTCGACACCTTCGTGCGGGGGATAGAAGCCGATCCCGACGTTCTCCTCCGGCCCCTCGTGGAGCGGATGGGCCGATTCTCCTCCGACCAGCGCTACGAGCAGGCGGCATGGGTGCGGGATCGGCACGACGCCCTGGCCCGAGCATTGGAGACCCGGCGGATGTGGGGCGCCCTGACCCGAGCCGGGCTGCTCGAGGTGGAGGACGACGCCGGCCGTCGGGTGGTCATCGACCACGGGCTCCTCGTCGAGACCCGCGCCGCGGGCAGCGGCGCCGCCCTGTTCGCTCCCGTCACCCGCGAGGAGTCGCCACCGGTCCCTCCCACCGTGGAGGCCGCCGAGGAGGCGCTCCTGATCTGGCGCTGGCTGCACCGATCGTCGACCAGGATCACCGACAGCACCGGCCATCTGGCCTTGCCGGTGAGCCCGATCCGCAAGCTGGTGGCCTAGCCGGCTTCGTCGACGGCCCGCAAGATCGCAGCAACGGAGAGGTCGATGTCGTCGGTGGTCGTCAAGTGGTTGGAGACCGCGATTCGCATCAGTCGTCGGCCGCGCCAAGTGGTGCCGCCCATCCAGCAGGTGCCGTCCTGTTGGATCCTTGCGATCACGGCGTCGGTGCGGGCGTCGGCCTCCGCCCCGTCCCCGCCGAATCCGACCATCACCTGATTGAGCACCACATCGTTGACGATCTCCAGGCCGGCACGGTCGAGAAGGTCGGCAAACCGGCGAGCGTGAGCGCAACAGGTGTCGATCAGGTCGGCCACACCCTGTCGTCCCAGTTCCTGCAGCGCGGCCCACACGGCAAAGCCCCGGGCGCGGCGCGACGATTCGGCGGTGTAGTCGGCGGCTCCGGGAGCCGTGCCCGAGCCCGTGAGGTATGACGCCGTGTAGGACATCGCGGCCGTCTGCACCTCCGGACGGGAACAGAATGCGAAACCCGAGTCGTAAGGCACGTTGAGCCACTTGTGCCCATCACAACCCCAGGAGTCCGCCAGCTCCACCCCGTCGACGAGGTGACGAAGAGAAGGGCTGGCCGCGGCCCAGAGCCCGAATGCCCCGTCGACGTGCACCCAGGCGTCGTGTTCGTGGGCGAGGTCGGTCGCCGCGCGGAGGTTGTCCATGGCGCCTGTGTTCACATTGCCCGCCTGCAGGCACACCACCGTGGGGTCCTCGCGGCCCGTCGGACCGTCGCGGAGGACCTGCGCCAGGTGATCGACGTCGATGGCGCCCTGGGCGTCCACAGCAACCACCTCCAGCGAGTCGGTGCCCAATCCGAGGAGACGCAGCGACCGATCGATCGTGGCATGCCGTTCTGCGCCGGCAATCACTCGGAGCCGCGGCGCGCCCCACAGCCCTCGGGCCTCCAGGTCCCAACCTGCCTGGCGCAACAGGTGGTGGCGGGCGGCGGCCAGCCCGACGGTGTTGGCTGCCTGTGCCCCGGTGACGAAGCCGACTCCTGCGCCGGAGGGAACCCCCAGGAGGTCCTTGAGCCAGGCGCCGGCGGCCTGCTCGGCCGCAGCCGCGGCCGGTGCCAAGAACCCGTTGAAAGCGCACTGATCCCAGCCGACCGCCAGCATGTCGGCCGCCGAGGCCGCGGGAAGTGCACCTCCCACGACGAACCCGAAGTACCGCGGTCCCGGGGTCGACATCAGGCCCGGACGGGCCGCGTCGATGAGCTGTTCGATGACCGCCGCTGGATCGCGTGGCTCGTCGGGAAACGGGACATTCAGGCGTCGCAGGGCCTCGGACTGGTCAACCGCGGCCTGGACCGGCCGGGTCTCCAGGGATGAGCGAAAGTCTGCGGCCTCGCGGGCCGCCCGGGCGAAGAGAGTCTCGAGGTCTGCCATGGCGGGATGCTACGGGCGTTGGTCCCCGGCGCCTGGAGGCGTTGAGACCAACTTCGACTTGAAGCAGGTTGGGCAGCCGGTGAGACTCGCCCCCGTGCAACCCGTGGTGGTCCTGGAAGGCGTCGGTCTGTCCCGAGGCGGATCCGCCCTGCTCCGCGACGTCGACCTCTCCATAGGCCCGGGGGAGGTCGTGGGGGTCGCCGGGCCCAACGGGTCCGGGAAGACCACCCTGCTGCGCCTGCTCGCCACCCTGGTGCGCCCCGACCGGGGGCAGGGAACCGTCCTGGGAAAGAGCCTGGGCACGCCAGAAGCCCGCACCGTGCGCACCCGGATCGGCCTCATCGGGCACGAACCTGCCCTCATCCCGGAACTGACACTGGCCGAGAACCTCGCCCACTCGGCGCGACTCTCGGGCCTGGGGACGGACCGAATCGGACCGGCGTTGGACGCCGTCGGGCTCGCTGCGGCAGCGGACCGGCCCGCCCGGGCAGCCTCGCGCGGCATGCAGCGGCGGGTCGAGATCGCCCACATGCTCTTCCGCCGGCCCGAGCTGCTGCTCTTGGACGAAGCAGCCTCCGGCCTCGACGCCGATGCAGTCGGGCTCGTCGACGCACTGACGACGAGGGTGACCGGCTCGGGAGGGGCGGTGGTCACCGTGTCGCACGACGCCGCCCATCTCACGGGTTCCACTCGGACCGTCGCCATCAGCGGGGGCCGGTTGTCGTGAGCCTCATGAGCCAGGCACGCGAGGTGGCCCGTGTCGACCTGGTGGTGGAAGGACGCGTCGGCGAGACCCTCCGGGTCATCCTGCCGTTCGCGGTGGCAGCCCTGCTGGTCCTCCCTCTCGCCGGCGGACCGAACCTGGCGGTGCTGCGCCAGGTCGGGGTTCCGATCTTCTGGACGCTCGGGGTGCTCTTCGGCATGCAGATCGGCCTCCGGCAGACGGCCAACGACACCCCGATTCGGCGCGATCTCCAGGCGTTGGCAGGGCTCGACCCGGCCGCGCGGTTCCTCGGCAGGACCATTTCGGCGACCGTGCTGCTGGTCGTCTTCATGGCCGTCCTGTTCGCCGCCGTCGTCGCCCTCTACGACGCCCCGGTCGCCTGGGGGGATCTTCCGCTCCTGACCATGGCGGTCCTCCTGTTCTCGTACGGCCTCGCCGCCCTGGCGACGATCGCCGGTGAGATGGCCGCAGGCCTTCGGACGAGGGGGTCGCTTGCGTCCCTGATCGTGGCGCCGATGTCGATCCCGCTGGTCCTGGGCGCCGCCCAGACGGCGGCGGCTATAGGGCAGGACGCCGGTATCCTCTCATGGTCGTTGCTGCTGGTGGCCACCGATGTCGCGTTGACCGTGGTGGGGATCGCCGTAGCCGGACCCTTGGAGGAAGCAAGCACATGACCCGGGTGAGGATCCTTTTCGGCCTCGCAGGCGTCGCGCTCGCCATCGGCCTGTGGATGGCCCTCACCGCGCCCCCCGACGTCCTCCAGGGCGTGTGGTTCCGCCTCTTCTACATCCATGTCTCGTCGATGTGGTTCGGGATGCTCGCGTTCCTGGTGACGGCGATCGCCTCGGTGGCGTGGTTGATCAAGAAGACCGACAAGTGGGATCGCCTGGCGTCCGCATCCGTGGAGGCGGGAGTGCTCTTCACCGGCGTCGGCCTGATCGTGGGGATGATCTGGGGCAAGGCCGTCTGGGGTGTCGCCTGGGACTGGTCCGACCCGAGGCTGGCGTCCACCGCGGTCATGTTCTTCGTGTACCTCGCCTACATCGCCCTTCGGGCCGCCGTGGACGATCCTCAGGCCAAAGCGAAGCGATCAGCCGTTCTCGGTGCCGTCGCCGCGATTCAGGTGCCGCTGGTCTACTTCTCCGTGAACCTGTTCCGCACGCTGCACCAGACCCAAACCGTCCGCCCCGATGGCATGACCATGTCCCCCGAGATGCGGCCGGCTTTCTACGTCAATCTCCTGGCCTTCACGCTCCTCTACATCGCGCTCGTCAACGCACGGATCTTCGTGGCCAAGGCCGAGGAGGCTTCTCGCCCGGCCGAATCGGTCGCCGCCGAAGCCGTGGTACCGCCCAAGCTCGACGAGGTCTCAGATGTCTGACGACTTCATCGTCTTCTGTGTCTACGCAGCCTGTTACGGCTTGGTGGTCGGCTACGCCGCCTACCTGCATCGCCGGCTGCGCAAGACCCGGGACTAGCCGTGGACCGTCGCAGGATCACCCTGCTGGGAGTCGGGGGTCTGGCCGCCATCGTCATCGCCATCACGGCGTTCTCCATCGGGGACAACCTGACCTACTACCTTTATCCGACCGAGGCGATGGCTCGTAAGGCCGAGTTCGTCGACGGCACCCGATTCCGGCTCGCGGGCCTGATCGAAGAGGGCAGCCTCCAAGGTGGCTCCGGTGAGTTGGAGTTCACGGTCACCGACGGCGGGGCCAGCATCCAGGTGAGGCACATGGGAGCCGTGCCGCCACTGTTCCAGGAAGGCGTGCCGGTCCTCGTCGAGGGTGCCTGGGAAGGGGCCACGTTCGTGTCCGACACGGCGGTGATCCGCCACGAAGAGAACTACGAGGTCCCGTCCGAGGGCGGGGCCTACCCAGAAGACTGATGCTCGCATTTCTCGGCACAGCCGGAGTCACGGTCGCATTGGCCGGGGCGATCCTTCTCACCGCACGGGGCGTCCGCGTGGCCCGCGGGCGGGGCGGAGCCGACCTCGAGAGTGCCGCCAGGCTCGTCCTGGTGGGTGCGATCGTCGCCATGGGGGCAATGCAGGTGGCGCTGGCGACCGACGACTTCTCGATCGCCTACCTGGCCGACAACCACGCGTCGACCACCCCCTTCCCGTTTGACGTGGCGACCGCGTGGGCCGCGCTCGAGGGTTCGATACTCCTCTGGGGCCTCGTGCTCGCCGGCTTCACGTGGGCGGTGCTTCGCAACTACCGCCGCAACCCCGACCGTCTCGGCGCTGCCGCCCTCGCGGTCATGGGAGGCGTGGCGATCTTCTTCTTCGCGCTCATGTTCACCGTGGCCAACCCCTTCGAGGTCTGCGTGACGGCCGCCGAGCGGGGATGCCTGGCCTCCAGCCCATTCCCCTGGGCGTCCGCCGACGCCCCCATCGACGGCAGAGGTCCCAACCCGCTGCTCCAGAACCACATCTTCATGGCCATCCACCCCCCGCTGTTGTACCTGGGTTATGTGGGGCTGACCGTCCCGTTCGCCTACGCCATCGGGGCTCTGGCCACCTCGCTGCCGGGAGTCGAATGGCTCCGGCGCAGCCAGCGCTCGACACTCGTGGCCTGGACCTTCCTCACCCTCGGCATCGTCATCGGCGCATGGTGGGCCTACGAGGTCCTCTCCTGGGGCGGCTACTGGGCTTGGGACCCGGTGGAGAACGCCTCCTTCATGCCGTGGCTCGTGGCGACGGCATTCCTGCACTCGGCCATCGTCCAGCAACGGCGAGGGATGCTCCAGGCATGGAACTTCGTCCTGGTGATCTCAGCGTTCGCGCTGACGATCCTCGGCACCTTCATCACGCGTTCCGGCACGATCGCCTCGGTCCACTCCTTCACCCAGTCCGCGATCGGTCCCGCCCTCCTGGCTTTCTTGCTGATAGTTCTGGTCGGCTCGTTCACCCTCTTCGCCCAGCGCAGCCACATCGTGGCCTCCGCGCCGCGCATCGAGAGCCTCGTGTCCAGAGAGGGCACGTTCCTCGCCAACAACCTCCTCCTCACCGTCTTCGCCTTCGTCGTCCTCATCGGGACGATGTTCCCGGTGATCCTCGAAGCCGTGAACGGGACGAGGGTGGGTGTCCGGGGCCCGTTCTTCAATCGGATCACGGTGCCCATCTCCTTCCTGCTGCTGCTCCTGATCGGGATCGGACCGGTCACCCCGTGGAGCCGCGCCCCTGAGGGCCTGATCTGGAAGCGGACGCGGGGCCCCGCCCTCGCCGGCCTGGCCGCCGGGGTGGCGACCGCGATCCTGGTGACGAGGAACGGATGGGTGGTCCTCGCCGTCATCATGGGCGTGTTCGTCATCGGCTGTACAACGAGCCTGCTCCTCTCCCAGGCCAGGCGCCGCTCCTCGAAGGGCGCGAGGGGGACCCTGGGCTCGGCCCGTGAGGTGATCAAGGGCGACCCGAGGTTCTGGTCGGGCCAGCTCAGCCACGTGGGCGTGGTGCTCGTCGCCCTGGGCATCTCCTTCGCCGCCAACCTGAGCCAGCACCAGGAAGTGGTCATGGAACAGGGTGACACCGTCACCTTCGCCGGCCACTCGATCCACTTCCGCGCCCCCTTCCAGCAGAACCTTCCTGGCAAGACCTCCACTGGTGTTCGGCTGGAGGTGACCCGCCCCAACGGCAGCGTCACCATCCTCGAGCCCACGCACAACTTCTTTCCCGGCCACCCCAACGGGGTGGCGACTCCCGCCGTGGACACCAGGGCGTCTGGCGACCTGTACGTCATGCTCCTCACCCTGGAGAACGGGATCGCCACGATCGAGCTCGACACCTCCCCCCTGATGTGGGTGTTGTGGCTCGGCGGCCTCACCGTCGCCGCGGGCGGGGCGATCTCGTATCGGGCCCGCCGACGTGAGTCGGCACCCGCCGGGGCGGAGACCGTCGGTGTCTGAGAGAGCGCGGAACATCCTCTATGTGGCGCTGATCGCAGTGCTGGCGGTCGCGGCCATCGTCCTCGTGGCCCAGGATCCGACCGAGGAGGATCGGGTGACCAAGCTGGGAGCCTCGATCATGTGCCCGGTCTGCCAGGGGGAAGCCGTCATTCACTCCCCCTCCCAGATGGCACGGGACATGATGGACCTGATCCGCGAGCGGGTCGGGCAAGGCGCCACCGACTCACAGATCGTCGACGAGCTCACCGCCGCCTACGGCGACAACATCCTCCTCGACCCTCCGGTGGAAGGCCCGACCCTCCTCCTCTGGCTCGCTCCCGCTCTGGCCATCGTGGCCGGGCTGGGGGTCATCGCGTGGTGGCGGCGCCACCCCCCGGACCCACAAGGCGCTCAGCCGGGAGCCGGTCGCAGTCGCAAGGCTGTGGGAGCGCTGATCCTCATCGGTTCGGCCGCGGCGGTGGTCATGGCGGTCGGCTTCTTTCTCCAGGACCGTGACGAGCTCGCCACCGGAGTCGCGGACATCGACGTCGAGAACCTCGACGAGGTGTCCAACGAGACGATGGAGGCCGTGGTCGCCGCCAACCTGGACCATCCTCAGATCTCCGGGATGCGCCTCGCCCTCGCCGATCGGTACCGGGAGGAGGGTGACTACCGCGCAGCCTTCCCCCACTACCTGGCCGTCGCCGAGTCGAACAGCTCGGTCCCCGGCCAGCAGGTGGCCGCGCTCTCCGGGCTCGCCTGGATGACCTGGGACGGGAACGGGGAGGCCGAAACCGCCCTCAGCCTCCTCGACCGCGCCCTGGAGATCCAGCCCGGCACGGTGCCGGTGCGCTTCCTCCAAGCCCGGATCCTGCGGTGCTCCGGGACGATGGACCGGGCGGAGCAGGTCTTGACCGACCTTCTCGCCGAACCGGGCCTGACCGATGACTGGCGCTCGGCGGTGACCGACGAGCTCGCCGCGGTCGGCGCCGGAGAGGTTTGCGCATGAGATCGGGCGGCCTCCGCTGGGTGGGCTACGGGCTGGCCCTCGGCGCGGTTGCCCTGGCCGTGATCCTCGCCACCCGGTTCGGCACTGACCCCACCCTGGCGGAGTCTCCGCTGATGGGCAGGCCGGCACCCGAGTTCGAGCTGGAGACCCTGGAGGGCGACGAGACCGTGAGGCTGGCCGACCTCAGAGGCGACATCGTCGTCCTCAACTTCTTCGCCTCCTGGTGCCTGGAATGCCGACTCGAACACCCGGACCTGGTGTCTTCGTCCGACGCGTTCGGCCCGAACGGCGTCTCGTTCCTGCAGATCGGCTACCAGGAGCGACCCGAGGACTCGGCGGCGTGGCTCGACGACGCGGGACGCTCCGAGCACACGCGCTACCTCCACGACCCCGGCAGCAGGACCGCCATTGCCTACGGCGTGTTCGGAATCCCCGAGACCTTCTTCATCGCACCCGACGGCGTGGTGGTGGGCAAGATCATCGGCGAGGCGGACGCCTTCACGATCGGCGCCGCGATTGACGCCATCCGCCGTGGGGAGCGTCCCGGTCAGGCGGTCACCGGCAACACCCAACAGCGACCGGACTCATGACGGCGGTCCGATCTTCTCCAGGGTGACAGAGGGGAAGACGACCGAGTCCAGCGAGGCGCTCCCCGTGCCGAGCAGGAACACGTCGAAGAACCCGACCAGGTAGTTGTCGATTATCGGCAGCAGCCTTCCTGCCGGCAGCGATCCGGTGAAACCGAGCCTCGACCCCCAGGAAGTGAGAAGAGGCGCGATCGTGAAGTCGTTGTGCGACGTGCCCTCCACCCCCAGCCAGTACGTGACTGACTGGCCACGCCCGGCCAGGCCCCGGAGCAGGGCGTCGTTCTGAGTGCCGCGCCAGTCGTCGGAGCGCATGTAGAGCGCGGGGCGGGTAGCCGCCACCCCGAGCACGCGTGCGGGGAGCGGCTCCACCCACGGGTCGAATCCCAGGACCGCGTCGCAGCGCTCGTCGAGCAGACAGACCCGGATCGCGGCGCCGCCGCCGGCGGAGTGGCCGAAGACGCCGATCCGCTGGAGGTCGACTGCGCCGACGAAGTTGGCGAAGCGGCCTTCGACTCCGAGGTCGAGCTCGTCGAGGACCGAGATCACGTCTTCTGACATGACCTCGATCAGCGTCTCGGACGCCCGCTGCCTCTCGGCGACGGTCACCGAGGCGGGATCGGGCAGAGCAGCGGGGTCGTAGCGCACGACGTCGCCATCCGGAAACCGGCTGGCCACCGCGGCGTAGGCGTGGTCGATGCCAATCACGATGTAGCCGTTGGAGGCGAGTGCCTCCATCTGCGTCATCGCCACGGAGCGGAAGCCGGTCCAGCCGTGGCTGTAGACGACCACCGGGAAGGTCCCGGCGGCGATCGGGGCTGACTCGTGCATGTGACCTTGGGTGTGACGCGTGTGGGAGAGGAACCAGGAGGGCAACCCGAGCCGCCGCGCCATGGCGGGAGCGACCAGGTCCCAGTCCTGGGTCCAGACACCCGCCGGGATGCCGGCCGTGTCCCGGGCCGGATACCAGACCTGCGCCATGAAGGCCCGGGGCCCTCCGGGGCGCTCGCCCCAGAGCTCATCCCGCTCCGCGTCGACGATCTCGAGGCTGACGGTGCCCACCGGCATACCGCCGCTCGGTGGGGGAATGAACGGAACCGGCAGCATGAGCGGGAGGGCCGCGGCGAAGAGCACCCCCGCTGAGCCGAAGACCCCACGGGCCAGGCGATTGGTCCACTTGACGTCGCGATCGAGAAAGATGACATCGCCGACCGCCAGACCCAGAGCGGTCAGATAGAGAGGGATCATCTGCCAGCGGGGCCCCTCCGCCTGGAGGTGGACGGTCACGAGGGCGACGAGAATCAGGGCCAGGATCCCCCGACGGGGACGGACACCGAACACCACCGGCCACAACACAGCGACCAGCGCCACGAAGACGAGGATGAGCTCGAAGCGCCTCAATTAGGACTTCTCCCCCACCTGTGGGGGAGTACCCGAGCGCAGCGAGGGGGAGGGGGTGAGTTCCAATCGGACCACA
>CAYLYQ010000005.1:32532-63109 GCA_964388105.1 uncultured Acidimicrobiaceae bacterium | reverse complement strand
AAAGAGAAACCCCGAGGGAGCCGAGGCCGAAGCCACAACCCTCTCGGGGTTCTCAGGTTTCCCGTCTTCGTCGGGCCGGGGACCCAACTCCGAGCGGGGGCCGACGGCCGAAGCCGACGGCGGGTGCGGCCCGAAAGCCGCGTTCCCGTTTCCGGGAACAGCAGGCCCGAAAGCCTGCGACCGATCCGTTCGCCCGACGATCCCGAAGGATCCCCGTTCGACCGGTCCGGTCTGTCCGAAAGCCCGCCGACCGAAGTCTGTGAGCGTTCCGGTGACCTCTCCTGCGGCGAACCGCATTCGAAGGTCTGGTCCGCATCGGCGGTTTCCCGCCGATCCGGTACGTCTGTGGGTTGCCCCATCGACGTGGCGGGAAAGGTAAACCATCGCGCGGTGGCGCACAAGCGGGAATTCAGATTTGTTTTCGCGGACTGCGCGACTCGTGGGTCGTGTCGGTGCCGTCCCTGCGGGACGCCGTGCTCACAGAGAGAAACCCCGAGGGAGCTGCGGCCGAAGCCACAACCCTCTCGGGGCTCTCAGCGATCGTCCGTCCGGGAAAGCGGGCCCCCGAACGAGGCGATCGATGCGGTTCGAGGTCTCCCTCGATCCGCATTCGGGAACCTATCGGTGGGCCGGGAGGGCGTCAAGCACCTTCACTGCCTACTTTTCGCGCCCTTCGACGACTTTTCGCGGAACGATCTGAGGATCTGTCAGAGGGCGTTCCTATGATCGCCAGCATGACGGTTGGATCAGTTCCCGTGGCCATCACAGCCCTGGAAACCCTCTCCCCCAGCCGGGCCGGCGACTTCAAAGCGTGCCCGCAGCTCTTCAAATTCCGCGCCATCGACCGCCTCCCCGAGCCCACATCGGTGCAGCAGGCGCGGGGGACGACCGCCCACCTCGCTCTCCAGCGGCTGTTCGACCTTCCCACCGCTCAGCGCTCCCCGGAGACCCTGTACGACCTCTTCCGTCAGGCCTGGACCGAGATCAGGGGTGAGGACGATTTCGCCGGCCTCTTCGAAAGCACCGAAGCGGAGCGACAGTGGGGAGTGGAGTCGCTGCAACTGCTCGCCAACTACTTCGCCATCGAGGACCCGGCCAGCTTCGACCCCGCCGCCCGGGAGATGGACATGACGGAGGAGATGAACGGGATCGTCATCCGGGGCATCCTCGACCGCATGGACCGCGACCCCGACCTGGGTCTCGTGATCACCGACTACAAGACCGGCAAGGCGCCCCCCGAGACCTACGCCCTCCCGGCGTTCTTCGCCCTCAAGATCTACGCCCTGCTCATCCGCAACCGCATGGGAGAGACTCCAGCCGAACTGAGGCTCCTCTACCTGAACGGGCCGACCATGTACCGGCTCGCCGTCGACGACCGCCAGCTCGACGCCATGGACATCCAGCTCCGTGCGTTGTGGACGGCCATCGACCGGGCCCTCTCCTCGGGCCGGTTCCCCGCACGACCTGGCGCCCTGTGCAACTGGTGCTCCTACAAGGAGATCTGCCCCGCCTGGAGCGCCGGCTAGATCACGGGAAGACGCCGCGGACCAGCTTGGCGTCGGCCACCCGGCGGATGCCCTTGATGAGGGCGGCGGTGCGCATGTCGACGTTCTCTCCGATGGAGATCGAGTAGACGTCGTCGAAGGCCCGGGTCATGATCTCCCGGAGGCGAGCGACGACCTCGTTCTCCGTCCAGAAGTACTTCTGGACGTCCTGGACCCACTCGAAGTAGGAGACCGTCACGCCGCCGGCATTGGCGAGGATGTCGGGGACGACGAAGATGCCTCGCTCCCTGAGGATGTCGTCGGCCTCCATCGTCGTGGGGCTGTTGGCCCCCTCGATGATCACCTTGGCCTGGACGTCGTGGGCGTTGCCCTTGTTGAGCACGTTTTGCACGGCCGCCGGGATGAGGAAGTCGACGTCCAACTTGAAAACGTCGTCGCCGGGGATGTGGTCCGCCTCCGGATAGCCCTCGAGAAGCTTGTGCTCCTGCACCCATTTGGACGCCGACGACACGTCGATCCCGTCGGGGTTGTAGATGGCGCCGGAGATGTCGGACACGGCGACCACCTTGTGTCCGGACTGCTCGGCGGCAACAGCGGCGTAGAGGCCCACGTTGCCGAACCCGTGAATGGCGACGGAGGCCGCAGTCCCGTCGATGCCGGCTGCGTTGGCGGCCTGGGGAATGAGGAAGATGAGGCCGCGCCCGGTGGCTTCACGCCTGGCGACCGAGCCCCCCAGAGCCGGCGGCTTGCCGGTGACGACCGCAGGGACCGAGTGCCCGACATGCTGGCTGTACGTGTCCATGAGCCATGCCATTACCTGCTCGTTCGTTCCCAGATCAGGGGCGGGGATGTCGGTGTCCGGCCCGATGACGTTGATGATCTCCATCGTGAACCGGCGCGTGACGCGTTGCAGCTCGGCCCGAGAGAGGGTCATGGGGTCGATTCGCACCCCACCTTTGGCGCCGCCGAACGGCACGCCGACGATGGCGCACTTCCAGGTCATGAGCATCGCCAACGCCGACACCTCGCCGAGGTCGACGTCCGGAGCGAAACGGATGCCGCCCTTGGTGGGGCCCATCGTGCTCAGGTGCTGAACCCTGTACCCGAAGATCGTCTCGACACGGTTGTAGCTGTCGTGCCGGAACGGGAAGCTGACGACGGTGGATCGCTGCGGCACCCGCAGACGGTCGGCCACGTTTCTGTCCAACCCCATGAGGTCCGCCACCCGGTCGAACTGACCCACCGCCTCGTGGTACATCGGTGAGTCGAACTCGTTCCCTATCTGCAACGCGATCCCTTCCTTATCCGCGGTCGACCAGCCCATCCTATTGACCGGCCGCTCCCAAGAAGCGGCGCACGGAAAAGTGTCACACCCGGCTCGTAGCGTGAGCAACATGAACAAGAGCTTCGAACCCAAAGAGGCCTTCTCCGACCCTGTGAGTTGGCTGGCGCGTTTCGGGATCTCGGCCGAGATCGTCGAGGAGCCCCGGCCGCTGCCTGAGGCAGCCTGAGCCCGTCGGAGGAAGCCTGAGCTCTACGATCGGGCCCGTGACGGAGTCGCGGGTGGGCGTCGACGACTGGCCGGCCGCCATCGGGCGGACCGACGGCCGCCAGATGATCGTGGCCGGCCCCGGCACGGGTAAGACCGAGTTCCTGGTGCGCCGCGTGGCGCACCTCGTCGAGTCGGGCAAGGCGACACGAGACCGGATCGTCGTCCTGTGCTTCTCGCGGCGGGCCGCGGGCTCGCTCCGGGACCGCGTCAACGACCTGGTCGGCGGGACGGGCACACCCGTCACCGTGGCCACGTTCCACTCGCTGGCCCTCAGCATCACCGAGGCGGCGGGCGACGGCGTTGCCCCGACCGTTCTCACCACCCCGGAACAAGTCGATTTCGTCGCCCGCACGCTGGAAGGCGAGAACCCGGAGCATTGGCCGCTGACCTTCCGTGGCATCTTGACGACACGCCCGTTCGCCGCGGAGGTCGCCGACTTCCTCATGCGGTGCTCCGAACGACTCCTGTCACCCGACGACCTGACCCTCCTGGCAGAGTCCCGGCCCGACTGGCGCGGCATTCCCGGGCTCTACGGGCGATACCTGGAACGACTCAGGGCCGAGCAGAGGACCGACTACGGCGTGCTGATGGCCGACACCGTCCGGCTGCTCTCGGATCACCCGGCGAGTCGCCCCCCGTACGCCTACGTGCTCGTCGACGAGTACCAGGACACGACACCGGCTCAGGCAGAGATGGCGCGACTGCTGGCGGCCGACCACGGCAACCTCACGGTGGCCGGGGATCCCTACCAGTCGATCTACTCGTTCCGTGGCGCCGAACTCGCCAATGTGGCCGCATTCACCGACGCCGAGCGGATCGTGCTGGCCGAGAGCTTCCGGGTGCCGGCAGAGATCATGGAATCCGCGCTGAGAGTGGTTGCCGGTGCCGATCTGCCGGGTGCCGCCGGGCCGGTCGACCCGGCCCCCCACCCCGGACGCGCCGAGGCCTATGTGTTCGACCAGGAGACGGCGGAGGCGGAGTGGATTGCTGCCCAGGTCGAGCATGCCATCGTCGTCGAGGGGGTTGCTCCTTCGTCGATCGCGATCCTCGTCCGGACCAAGAGGGAGTTGGCTGCCGAGCTCTCGCGGGCCCTCGACCGCCGACGCGTCCCCCACGACCCGCCTGAGAGCCGCCTCGTCGACCACCCGGCGGTCAGCCTGATCCGCGATCTGGTGACGGTCGCGGTGCACGGCGGCTCGTTGCCGACCACTGCGGCCAGCGACGCGGCAGCCGCCGACCGGGCCATGCGGCGGATCCTCCTCGGCCCGGTGCTGGCCCTCGATCTCGGTCAGGAGCGAAGCCTGATCCGGGCTCGGAGAAGGACCTGGGAGCCCTGGCACCACGTCGTGTCGGAGCGCCTGCCGCATCTCCAGGGACTGGCGGCGATCCTCGCCGATGCCTCCTGGGCCACGGACCTGCCCGCGATCGACGGCTTCTGGCATCTCTGGTCGACCCTCGACGGTGTGGAGGGAGTGGTGGCCGATCCGGGTAGGGGCGACTGGCGCCGGGCATGGAGGTCTCTCTCACAGTCGCTCTCCCGGCAGCTCGAGCGCGACCCGAACCTGAGCCTTCATCGTTACTTCGCCCTCACCGACGACGAGGACTTCGAAGCCCAGCCGATGCTCCCGGCCCACCTCCCGGGCGACAGGGTCACACTCACGACCCTGCATCAGGCGAAGGGGCTCGAGTTCGAAATCGTGTTCATAGCCAACGCGACCGAAGGGGTGTTTCCCGACCTCCGCAGGGGAAGGCGCCTCCTCCGGCCGGAGTTGCTCGCCCCCGCGCGCACCACCGACTCCCGGGCGCAAGGCGCCTTTCAACTGCAGGAAGAGGTGAGGCTCGCCTACACCGCCATGACGCGGGCGCGGTCCCGCGTCGTGTGGACGGCGACGGCCGCCGGGGGCGACCTCGGGGAGCGGCGTCCGTCGCGGTTCCTCCTCGCCGCCGCGGGGAGGTCGCTCGAGGAGTTGGGACCCCCCGAGGACTCCGACACCGCCCCCATCACGGTCGCCGGGGTGGAGACCCTCCTTCGCCGGAGTCTGCTCGATCCCGGCGCGCCCGCCTCGAGCCGTCTCGCCGCGGCCAGCGTGCTCGCTCGCAGGGCTGGCGAGATGTGGGACCCGGTGCGGTTCGCCGGCGCCCCGGAGCGAGGGCCGGATCGCCCCATTCTCGGCGAGCGTTTCCACCTCTCCCCCAGCCAGGTGGAGCTGTTCCTGGAGTGCCCGCGCCGTTACGCGCTGGAACGACGCCTGCGCATCGGCGAGTCCGGAAACGACTACGGGGTTTCGGGCTCCCTCGTCCACAAGGCCTTCGAGATCGCCGAGTCCGAGATCGTCGGCACCGGAGCGATCCACAACACGAAAGAGCGCGCCCTCGAGATCCTGGAGCAGGTGTGGTCCGAAGAGGCGAACTTCGGGAGCCCGGGCATGAACGCTGCCTGGCTGAGCCGCGCCAAGGAGACCATCGTCAGCCTGTACACGAACTGGCCGGGCGACGGGGTCCCGGTCCAGGCCGAGCGAAAGGTGACCGCCGAGATCGGCGGGACCGACTGGGTCGGCTACATCGACCGTCTCGAGCGCACGGAGGGCGGCCTGCGCGTCGTCGACCTGAAGACCAGTCGCACCGCGGCCACGGCCGACGAGGCGGCAAGATCGATCCAGCTCGCCTTCTACGTGATCGCGCTGCAGCAGGCGGGCGAGACGGTGGTCGGGGCCCAGCTCTGGTATCCGAGCGCGACCACGAAGGACAAGGTGCGACACCTCGACATGGCGTCGGTCGGAGAGATCCAGGACGAGCTCGAGGCTCTCGTCGACGAGATTCGTGCGGAGAACTGGGTGCCGCGCCTTTCCCGCAACTGTGACCGGTGCTTGTTCCGGGCGACCTGTCCTCTGTGGCCGGAAGGAAGAGGGGCTTACCTGCCATGAAGGACATCACGCCTTCCCCCGAGCAGCAAGCGATCCTGACACTGGGTCTGACCTCGATCAAGGTGCGCGCCGGCGCCGGAACCGGGAAGACGACCACCGTGGCCATGGTGATCGCCAACCTGGTGAAGAACCACGGAGTCGACCCCGAGCAGGTGGTCGGGATCACGTTCACCAACAAGGCCGCCTCGGAACTGGCGGACCGGGTTCGCGACATGCTCGGCGCCGACGACCCGGCCCGACAGGCGGAGATCCACACCTACCACGGCTTCGCCAACCAGCTCCTCGCCGAGTTCGGGCCTCTGGCCGGCCTGGACACTCGCTTCAACGTGATCACGCCCACCTTCGCGCGACAGATCGTGAGAGATGTGGTCATGCGATCCACTGCGGAGAAGATCAACATCACCTGGTCCGGGACCTACGACCGTATCCGGGTCCTCGGCGACAGGATGGGCGACCACCTTCTCACCCCGGAAGACCTCCTCGCCTACGAAGACGACTCGGAGGTGGGCGAGAAGAGGCGGGAGATGGCGGAGATCCTGGCCGGGTACACGGAGGAGAAGCGGCGTCTGGGAGTGGTCGACTACGCCGACCTCGTCACCCTGGCCGCCCGCCTCATGACCGGAAACCCGGACCTGGCGGCCCTCGTTCGCGCCCGGTACCGCGTGGTGGTCCTGGACGAGTACCAGGACACCAACCCGGCGCAGCGGGTGCTCCTCCGGGCGGTGTTCGGTTCGGGGTTCCCGGTGATCGGAGTCGGCGACGAGGACCAGACCATTTACGAGTGGCGGGGGGCTTCGGCCGAGAACTTCGAGCAGTTCGAACAGCACTTTCCGCAGCCCGACGGCGGACCAGCCCACCTGCGCAGCTTGACCCTCAACCGGCGCTCCACGTCCACCATTCTCGAAGTGGCCAATGTCATCCGCAGGCGCGCCAACAACCAGGCGGAACCGCTCGCTTCGGCGTTGGATCCGGACCCAGAGAGCCGCGTGCGGACCCATTGGGCGCAGACTTCGCTGGCCGAGGCGGAGTGGATCGCGGCCCGGTTCGAGGAGCTGGGCGACTCGGGGATGCCGTGGAAGGACATGGCCGTCCTGCTGCGCAAGAACAAGGACTTCGCCGTGGTCGTGGACGCCTTCGCCCGGCGGGACATCCCCGTCGAAGTCGCCAACGTGGGCGGTCTCCTCGCCGTCCCCGAAGTTGCCGACCTCGTCGCCTGGCTGCGAGTCGTCGAGCATCCCGACGACTCGGCCTCCCTGGCCACCATCCTCATGGGGAGCCGGTTCCGCTGGGGTCTGGGCGACCTGGCCCGTCTCGCCGCCGTGGTGTCAACGGGTGAAGGCGAGGACCATGCGGGTGAGCCGGTGCCGGTCACTCTGCTCGAAGCCGTCGAGCATTCGGAGGTGCCCGGGCTGAGACCCGAGGCCCTGGCGTCGCTGGGCCGGTTCCGGGAGGTCTATCGCCGGGTCCTCATCGAATCCCAGGGGCTCAGCCTCGTCGAGGTCTGCCGTCTGATCCTCGATCTGACCGGGGCGTGGCGCGATGTGGAGGCCCTGCCGCCGAACCAGCGCCTCACCGCGCGGCTCAACCTCTACCGCCTCCTCGACCTGGCCCAGGACTGGAGCCCTCTCCAGGGCCGACCGTCCCTCCCCGCCTTCCTCGACTACCTGGAGACCACGAAGGAGGAGTCGTCGGACGAGCTCGACTCCGCCCGGATCTCGGGCGAGAACGCCGTCACCCTGGTGACGGTCCACCGTGCGAAGGGCCTGGAATGGGACGCCGTGGCCATACCGACCGTCTACAACAAGAACTTCCCATCGGGGTCGAGCAACTACGGCAATCCGCTGACCAGTCCCGAGACCGTCCCCATCCTCCTTCGTCAGGACACCGTCATGGCGCATCTGCCGGACGATCCCGAATTGGTGAAGAGCCACCTGAGGGACGCGCACATTCAGCAGGAGTGGCGCACCGCCTACGTGGCGGTGACCCGGGCACGGCGACTCCTCTTCGTCACCGGCGCCTACTGGTACGGGTATCCGATCACAAACAAGACGGCCGCCGAACCGTCCGAGTTCTGGAACGAAGTGAACGCCATCACCGGGGACGTACCCGAGCTGCCACCCGTCTCCGACGCGCCGGAGTTGATCCGCAACGAGTCCGGCCCGTCCCCCGACCCGCATTTCATCGAAGGCTGGGACGGGGCCCTTCGCTCGGCGCTCGCCGAGCCGACCTGGGCGGAGGAGACCGCGCAGGCTCTGGGCGTGCGCGCCGAGCACGAGGCTGCGGTCGCCGCCATGGAGCAGCGCCTCTTCTCCCTCGCCGAGGTTCCGGCACGAGTGGAGACCCCTTCGCCGTCCCCGGTGTCAGTCACCGGGCTCGTCACCTACGCCCAGTGCCCGAGACGGTTCTTCTGGAGCGAAGTGGATCCGCTCCCGCGACGGTCGAACCCGGCGGCAACACGAGGCACCGAAGTGCACCGGCGGATCGAGCTTCACCAACGCGGCATCGTCCCCTTGGATTCGGAGCCCGAGACCGTCTACGACGGTGCCGACGCCGAGCACGCAGCCCCCAACGCCTACCAGGCCTACCTCGCGTCGCGGTTCGCCTCCACCCCCGCCACCCTCGTCGAACAGCCCTTCAACCTCGAAGTGGGCGCGCGCCGCGTCCGCGGCCGCATCGACGCCATCTACGTCGACGGCGGCCTCTGGGAGGTGGTGGACTTCAAGAGCGGCCTCCCTTCTGAGGACCCGTCACGCATCGTGCAGTTGCAGGCGTACGCCGTGGCGGTGGATCGGGTCGACTTCGGGATCAAACCGCCCACGGACCTCACGGTCACATTCGCCTACCTCGGAGGCGGCGGCTCGGAGGTGACCCACCGGGCCGATCGGGCGTGGATCGACCAGGCATCCACCCGGCTCGACGCTCTCGTGGACGGGATAGAAGCCGAGATGTTCGAGGCTACGCCGGGCGACTGGTGCCGCTCATGTGACTTCGCCAGGTTCTGTGGCCCCGGGCGCCGGTTCCTGGGAGGATGAAGGCGATGGAAGTCGCACTCGCCGCACTGGCGGGCTACCTGATCGGGTCCGTCCCCACCGCCGGATGGCTCGGCCGCCTCTGGAGCATCGACCTCAGGCGGCAGGGGTCGGGCAACCCGGGCACCGCAAACGCGCTGAGCATGGGCGGGGCGAAACTGGCCGCCGCCGTCTTGTTGGTCGAGATGGCGAAAGGAGCCGGGGCGGTCCTCCTCGGCTCGGCGATCGGAGGCGACACGGGGGCTGTCGCCGCCGGAATCGGCGCGGCAATCGGCAACCTCTACAACGTCTGGTATCGCTTCGGCGGAGGGAAGGGGCTCGGGATAACCGCTGGCATCCTTCTCGTGGCCTGGCCCTGGGTCCTCCCCGCCGCGATCGCCGTCATCGCCCTCTCGGCATGGGCGACCCGATCCTCGGGCGGCGCCACCGTGATCGCGGTGGTGTTCCTCGCCGTCGCGGCCCTTCTGTGGGGTCCGCTCGACCTTCCGACGGGATGGGGAGTCGAGCGAAGCCTCCTCCCCTGGCTGGGCGTCGGACTGGGGGCCCTGATCCTGCCGAAGAGCATGCGCGGGGCTCGATTCCGCCGAAACACTGCTCTTCAGTGATCGTCGACCATCGGTATTCCGGCCTCAGAAGTCGAGCACCAGGGTCACCGGGCCGTCGTTGACCAGCGCCACTTCCATCTTGGCGCCAAAGATCCCCTGAGCGGTCTCGATGCCATGGCCACGCAACTCCTCGGCGAGCCTATTCACCAAGGGCTCGGCAACTTCCGGCAACGCCGCCTCGGTGAAGGAAGGCCTGCGCCCGCGGCTGGCATCGCCGAGCAGGGTGAACTGGCTCACCACGAGCGCCTCGCCGCCCACGTCGACAACCGACCGGTTCATCTTCCCGTCGTCATCGGCGAAGATCCGCAGCCCGGAGATCTTGGCGGCGGCGGCGTCCGCTTCGGCAGGTCCGTCGGCGTGAGAGACACCCACCAGCAGCAGGAGCCCGGGCCCGATCGAGGCGACCTTCTCGCCCCCGACCGTCACCGAGGCTGAACTCACTCGCTGCGCCACCACTCGCACGCCGGGATTTTGCACTGTCCGTAGAGTGTTCAGGTGACACGCAAGGCGGACATGTCGACGCTGCAGGCCCCTCCGGGGACGCGGGTCGTCTACCTCCTCGACGTCGCCAGCGGCCTCGAGGAGCGAGTGCTCCGTTCGTGGGTGAACCGAGCGGTGAAAGGCGACCACGAGTTCGTGCGCATCCCGTCGTCTCGCCGCGGACGCGGCGGGGACATCCACTCCCTGGAAGCGGTTCTTTCCGGACCGGGCGACACCTTCCTGATCCCCCTGCGAGTGGTGTGGATGGCCCCAGAGGTCGACGGCCGCCGGTCCGTCACCTGGACCGAGGTCTTCAAGCCCGGGGACCCGCGCGACCCGAAGGGGATTCGCGCTTGGTGGACGCTCAGCTTCAGGCCGTCCCGCGTGGCGCGCGTGGCGGCGGAGGGGGCGTTGGTCGGAGACCTGGCCGAGGCGTACGCAGCTGCCGACGACACCGACGGATTCGAGACATGGGTCGTGCGGCGAGCCTGGCGCGCCCTCGACCTCCCGGAGCGGGAGTTGTTGGGGAACCGCTACAAGGTGCCGCGGTTCGTGCCCGAGGCCATTCTCTCGCGGAGGAGCTTCCTCGAGTCCGTCGCCGAGGGAGCGGAGGCCGACGGGCTCGACCTCGCCACCGCCACGGAGCGCGCTCGGAATTACTTGAAAGAGATTGCGGCCACGCACAGCCCCTACGTGATCGACATCATCGCCAACCTGATCCACGCCCTCTACCGCCAGGGTTATGGGCAAATCCGATACCACGCCGATCAGGTGCAGCGTGTCGCCGCCCTCGGGAAGGAGCACCCGGTTGTGTTCCTGCCGTCACACCGGTCCAACCTCGATCGGCTCAGCCTCCAGTTCCTCCTGTGGGAGAACGACCTCCCGGCCAACCACACGGCCGGGGGCATCAACCTCGACTTCTTCCCTGTCGGGCCCCTGATGCGCCGTACGGGCGTCTTCTTCATCCGCCGCTCGTTCAAGGACAACGAGGTGTACAAGCGGGTGCTCCGCGCGTACATCGACTTCCTCATCGAGAAGCGCTTCTCCCTGGAGTGGTACATGGAAGGGGGGAGGTCGCGGTCCGGCCGTCTCAACCCTCCCCGCTTCGGCCTGCTCAGTTACGTGGCCGACTCGCTCCACCGGGGGAAGGCCGACGACGTCATGCTCGTCCCCGTCTCGATCGCGTACGACCAGATCCAGGACGTGGGCGACTACACGCGGGAAGCACAGGGGCGCGACAAGGAAGGCGAGTCGATCCGATGGCTGTTCAAGGCCGTCCGCTCGCTTCGCAAGCGATATGGCGACATCCACATCCGGTTCGCCGAGCCGATCTCTCTCCGATCCATGGCCGTGTCGGGCGAGGAGGAGTCGATCGAGCTCCAGAAAGTGGCCTTCGAAGCGATGAAGCGGATCGGACAGGCGACCCCGATCACTCCGATCGCGGTGGTCTCCATCGCCCTGCTCGCGGAGAGAGGCGTCGCCCGCGACGCCGACCATCTCGCCCGGGAGTGCGCCCGGTTGCTCCGGTTCATCGAGGGGCGAGAGCTGGAGATGACCGACGACGTCGACCTGGCCGACCCGGCCGTGGTCACCGGCATCCTCGAGTGGTTGGTCGAGACAGCCGACCTGCCCACACACGAGGCAGTGGGGAGGCGTGTGTTCTGGCTCGAGGACACACAGATGATCCAGTTGTCGTACTACCGAAACGTCGTCCTTCACTTCTTCGTCACGAGGGCTATGGCCGAGATGGCCCTGGCCTCGGGTGCGGCGGACCCCGACGACCTCGTCGACCGGATGCTGGCCTTGCGCGATCTCCTCAAGTTCGAGTTCTTCTTCGCCGACCGGGAGCGCTTCGCCCGTGAAGTCGCCGAGGACCTGGCGGTGGACTCCCCCGACTGGCAGCGGGTCATCACCGAGGAAGGCCCCCACGCAGTTCTCGCCCAACTGGGCAGCCCGGTGGCGCCGTGGGCGCTGCTCCCGATCCTCGACTCCTATCAGGTGGTCGGGGACGAGCTGGAAAGCTGGCGTGGAGCCGTCGAGGAGAAGGCCTTCCTCAAGTCGTGCCTCGCCCGCGCCCGCCTGTACCGGATCGAGGGCCGCCTGCTCTACGGCGAGAGCGTCAGCCAGGTGGTCTTCCGGTCGGCGCTGAAGCTCGCCGAGAACCGGGGGTTGATCGAAGACCCGTCCGGCAGGGCCGCCTTCGCAGAGGAGTTGCGCCAGGCGCGCCAAGCAGCGGCCACCGGGGCCTAGCTGCGCTTCAGGCGCTTCTTGGCCTCTTCGACCATCTCGCGAGACGACTTCGTCCTAGCTGAGCTGGGCGTCGGGCTCGGATACACCGCGGCATGGCTGCTCGAGGGAGCGGCCGCCGGCGGGGGGACGGGTTGTGGCTTCGGCGCCACGTGCGTCTTCGGGAGGGGCTCCGGATCCAGTTCCTTGGCCTTCTTCGCTGCGGCCTCGGCAGCGCGCATCTTTTCGGCGGCTGCCCGGGCGGCGCGCAGCTTCTCGTCGGCATCGGACTGCGCCACCGGCGTGGGCATCGCCGGCGGCACCACGACCTCGAAGGGCGGGGGTTGAGGAGCGGCTTGGGTCGGCTCGCGGGGCACCCGACCGGATGGAGGCGGCACCGTCGTCGGCAAGTTGAAGATCGTCGAGGGCCGGCGACTCTTGGTGCCCGCGTTCGCCCCACGGGAGATCGCCCTGCCGACCAGGATCATCATGAAGGGAAGGAACAGGCTGGTCGGGGCGAACGACAGGTTGGACCCGAACAGGGTGAGCAGGGCGAGGGCGATGCCTATCCCCGTGATTATCCGACCGGGTGCCACTCTCTTTGGATCCATCGGGCTCAATTCAACCAGAGGTCAGGGTCCTCCGCAGCCGCCAGGTGGCGAGGGCGAAGAGGACAGCAGCGTAGGCGAGGAGGACGCCAACCTCGGGGAGTACGTCTGCAATCCCTCCGTCTCCCCGGACCAGATCCGCGAACCCGAGCAGCGCCCAGGCGTGTGGTGTCGCCAGGGCGATTCGCCGCATGGTCTCGGGGAACAGCTCCAGGGGCAGCATCGACCCCCCGAGTGCGGCCAGGCCGAGCGCAACGATGACGGCCACACCGGCGGCCTGCTGCTCGTTGGAGAAGATCGATCCCATCAGCATGGCCGCACCCGCCGCGACCGCGGTGAAGGCGGCCAGCAGCAGGAACGCCGCCAGCGGACTGCCCCAATCGACTCCGAAGGCCACCAAGCTGACCACCATGATGTAGAGACCCTGGAACATCCCGACGGCGAACCGACCGAGGCTCTCGCCGACGAGGATCGTGCGCAGGGGGGTCGGTGTGGAGAGCATTCGCTGCGAAATGCCCAACTTGCGAGAGAGGATCAAGGCGGCGGACCCCGAGAGCACGGTGATGAACGTGAAGAGGACGAGTTGCTGGGGTGCCCCCAGATCGAAGCGTCCCACGTCGGGAAACAACTCCTCCCCCAGGTATGAGACGTCCACTCCGACGCCGGGCAACGCAGGAGCCGCCTCCTGAGCCACGCCGAGGGCCACCTCAAAGCTCTCCCCGGTCTCCAAGGCAGCGAACCGAGCCGCCCCGGCCGGCTTGAGTGCCTGGGCGATGGCCGAAGAGACGACCGACCTGAGCTCGGTGCCGAAGCCGTCGGGCCTGACCACGAAGCCGACCTCAGCAGCGATCCCTGCGGCAATCACGTCCTCCATGCCGGCCGGCAAGAAGAGGCCAGCACTGACTTGCCCCCGCTCCACTGCGGACACCAGCTCCCCCTCGGAACCGAACGAGCGAAGATCCACCGCGGACGAGTCCTCGAGCACCGCCACCACCTCTTCGGCGAGGACCCCCCGGTCCGCCATGTGCACTCCGACGATCGGGGTGAAGCCGCCACCGAACTGGATGCCGATGAGCAGGATCAGAGCGATGGGGAAGATGAAGACGAAGAAGATGTTGCTTCGCTCGCGGAGCATGCGCTTGAGGTTGGCGATGGTGATGGCGAGGACCTTCATGGCGCCAGCTTCCGGTTCAGGACCACCCAACTGACTGCCCCGGCGATGAGGCCGAATGCGACGAGCACCCCCGCCGCAGGGAGCACCGCAGTCCACTGAGCGCCACCCGCCAGGTCTCCAAGACCGCGAAGGAACCAGTGATGCGGCGTGGCGATGGTGAGCATCGACAAAAGCCCCTCTCCCTGCCCGATCGGGAAGAACACCCCGCCGAGCAACCCGAGGAGGACCGCGATGATCGTTGCCGTGTTCTCGGCACCTTCGGGCGAACGCGCCACACCCGCCACGATGCCCATCAAGGCGACACCGGAGAAGACGACAGCAGCCACGAGTATGGCAACTCCAAGCGGGTGACCCCACTGGGCTCCCATGAAGAGGGTGGAAGCGACCACCAGCGCGCCGAGGGCGATGACACCGAGACCGAACGAGAAGATCGCCTTCCCGCCGATGATGGCGGTCCGACGAATGGGCGCGGCCATGAGGCGCGGCAGCGTGCCGTCCCGTCCCTCTTCGAGCAGACCGATCACCCCGGACTGGACGGTGAAGAACATGAAGAAGACCGCCATTCCGGCGGTCAGGTAGGTGATTCCATCGAGCTGACGGGTCTCGGCCGACACGTCGGCAATCGCGAATGTGAACGCCGCCGTGGCCGGGTCGGTCTCGAAGCGGTCGAGGAGCTCGGGTGATGGCACCTCCCCGAGGATCGATGCCGAGGTCACCACGGCCAACCGTGCGGCATCCACTCCGGTTCCGAACTGGCGGGCGATGGCGGCGGCGACCGATGTGGCTGTCGGGCTGTCGACACCTCCGATCACCTCGATCGTGGGGGCGCCTGAGCCCTCGAGGGAAGAGCCGAAACCGGCCGGCACCAGGAAGTAGGCGTGGATGGCGCCGTCCTCGACGGCCTCCGATGCCGGACCGGCTCCGTCGAACCGCTCCAAGGCCATGAAGTCGTCGGCGGCAAGGCCTTCGAGCAGACCCTCGAAACTCCGCGACGCATCGGATTCGTCTTCATCGACCAGCCCGAAGGTCAGGTCGAGCCCGCTGTCCTCGAGGGCGCTCCCGAATGTGACGCTGAAGATGAACGACAGGGCGAGGGGGGCAAGGATGCCCATGATGAAGAACGATCGGTCGCGGACCCGCAGCCGAAGATCTTTGGCGGCGATGAGACGTGCGGCCCGAAACACGCTCAGTCCCGAAGGGCCTTGCCCGTCAGGTGCAGGAACACCGCCTCCAGATTGGGCTCCACGACCTCGACGCTGCTGATGCTCCCCCCAGCATCGGAGACTGCGCCCAGCAGCACAGGGAGGAACGAAGACGCCTGATCGACGAAGACGTCGAGGCGATGGTCGCTCTCATGTGCCTCGGTCACCCCGGCCAGGGCCCGGACCGCAAGCGCGGCCCCGCCCACGTCACCCGTGACCGTGATCCGGTCCTTCTCGCCGACCAGCGACACCAGTTCCCGTCGGGTCCCCTCGGCCTTGATGACACCCTCGTCGATGATTCCCACCCGGTCACAGAGCCGCTCCGCCTCCTCCATGTAGTGAGTCGTGTACAAGACGGCCAGTCCCTCGCTGGACAGCTGCTCCACCGAGGTCAGAATGGCGTTCCTCGACTGGGGGTCAACGCCGACGGTGGGCTCGTCGAGGATGAGGAGGCTCGGCTCGTGGAGCAGGCCGATCCCGATGTTGAGCCGGCGCTTCATGCCCCCGGAGAACTCCTTGGTGAGATCGTTGGCACGATCCGTCAGACCGATCACTTCGAGCACACGCCCCACCCGTTTCGAAAGCGCTTCGCCGCCGATCCCGTAGAGCCGGCCGAAGAACTGAAGGTTCTCCCGGGCGGTGAGGTCGGGGTAGATCGCCAGGTCCTGGGGCACCAGCCCGATCTCGGAGCGACCCCTGGTCGAACGCACCGTGACGACCTCGTCGCCCACACGGACCGTCCCGGTGTCAGGCGCGAGGAGCCCGGCGATCATCGAGATGGTCGTGGTCTTCCCGGCGCCGTTCGGGCCAAGCAGCCCATAGGTCTCACCTTCCGCGACGGCGAAGGTGACGCCATTCACCGCCACCAGGTCACCGAAGGCTTTCGCCAGCATGTCGACGGCCAGCACTTGACTCATAGAGGTTCCTAGTCCGAAGTGGAGGAGGAGGATACGGCAACGACCCCGGGTACTCTCGAGCTCATGGGTCGCCTCGTCGAAACCTCCGAGATCCGCCTCCACCGCGTCGACCACGGGGGCGAAGGTCCCGGCATCGTGCTGGTCCACGGCCTCGGCGGCTCCACCGTCGACTGGGACGCCGTGGCGCCCGCTCTGACCGAAGCCGGCCGCGTGACGGCGGTGGACCTCCCGAGATTCGGCCTCTCGCCGCCCGCGCCCTCCCAGAACGTCGATGGCATCGCGGACGCCGTCGCCGACTTCGCCGAGGCATACGCCGCGGAGACCGGCGGCCCCGTCGCGCTGATCGGCAACTCTCTGGGGGGCCTCGTCTCCACTCTCGCCGCCGCACGGCGCCCCGATGACATATCGGCCCTGGTCTTGGTCTCGCCTGCCTTCCCGCCACGGTTGCGAGATCTGGGCGACCTGCATTGGCCGACCATCTTGCGCCTCGTCCTCCAGACAGCACCTCTCACCGGCGAAGCGCTCGATGCCTGGCTGAGGGCCATGAGCCCGCGCGACCGCGTCTTCACGACGCTGGAGTGGATCTCGCACAAGCCGGGACGGGTGCCGATGCCCGTCATCGAGTCCCTGGTGGAGATGTCGGCCACCCGTCGCAGCCTCCCGTGGTCACGACGATCGGTCACCGCGACGTCGCGGTCGATCGCAGCTACATGGGCCAAACGGTCCCAGATCGTCGAAGCGGTCAGGGCGGTGAAGGCTCCGACGCTGGTGATCCAGGGGCGCGAGGATCGCCTGATCGCACCGGTCGCGGTCCGGTCGATCTGTGACCTCAGGCCCGACTGGGACCTGGTGATCATGGAGGACACCGGGCACGTTCCCCAATTGGACGCCCCGCTCCGGTTCACCGAGCTGGTGGTGCCCTGGCTGCGCGCCCGTCTGTGAGAGGGCATCGCCCACTACCCTGAGCGTCATGCCGGGTGACCTCCGCGAGACCATCGGCGTCGAGTTCATCAATCAACTGCCCGACAGCGACCCGGTCGAGACCCGGGAGTGGCAGGAGTCACTCGATGCCGTGATCAACCAGGAAGGGCCGACGCGTGCCCGCTACCTCCTTTCCAAGCTGCTCGAAAGGGCCCAGGAGAGCGGCCTCGGCGTCCCTGGGCCGGTGACCACGCCGTACGTGAACACGATCCCGCTCGAGGACCAGCCCGAGTTCCCGGGAGATCCCGACCTGGAACGCAGAATTCGGCGTTTCATTCGCTGGAACGCGGCCGTGATGGTGACGAAGGCCAACCACGAGGTGAAGGGGATCGGCGGTCACCTCTCCACGTTCGCCTCCTCGGCCACCCTCTACGAAGTCGGGTTCAACCATTTCTTCCGGGGCCGGGAAGCCCCGGGTGGAGGCGACCACGTCTACTTCCAGGGCCACGCCGCACCTGGGACCTACGCCCGGGCATTCCTCGAGAGGCGGATCGACGAGTCGCACCTCGACAACTTCCGCCAGGAGGTCGGCGGAGGAGGCCTCACCTCATATCCGCACCCCCGGCTCATGCCCGACTTCTGGGAGTTCCCCACGGTTTCCATGGGGATCGGCCCGATCAACTCGGTCTACCACGCCCGTTACAACCGCTACCTCCACCACCGTGGCCTCGACGACACCTCGCAGTCCCGGGTGTGGTGCTTTGTCGGAGACGGCGAGGTCGACGAGCCGGAGACCTTCGGCGGGCTCTCGCTGGCGGCTCGAGAGGGCCTCGACAACCTGATCTGGGTCGTCAACTGCAATCTCCAGCGCCTCGACGGGCCGGTTCGCGGCAACAGCCAGATCATCACCGAGCTGGAGGCCGTTTTCCGCGGCCATGGCTGGAATGTGATCAAGGTGATCTGGGGCTCGGGGTGGGACGAACTCCTCGCCCGTGACACCGAAGGCGCTCTGGTGAACGTGATGAACACGACGGTGGACGGGGAGTACCAGCGGTACAAGGCCGAGGACGGGGCCTATGTCCGCGAGCACTTCTTCGGCAAGGACCCAAGGGCGCTGGCCCTGGTCGAAGACTGGACCGACGACGAGATCTGGGCCCTGCGCCGTGGTGGCCTGGACTACGCCAAGATCTACTCCGCCTACAAGGTGGCTACCGAGCTCAACAACGGCAAGCCGACCGTGATCCTCGCCAAGACGATCAAAGGCTGGACGCTCGGACCCGATGTCGAGGGCCGCAACGCCACCCATCAGATCAAAGAGATGACCAACCAGCAGCTGATCGGGTTGCGGGAGACACTGCACCTTCAAGACGAGATCCCGGCCGAAGCTCTCGAGGGCGACAAGGTCCCGCCGTACTTCCGGCCGGCCCCAGGGTCGCCGGAATACGAGTACCTGATGGAGCGCCGCCGGGAATTGGGTGGGTCGTTGCCGAAGCGGGTCGTTACCACCGCCGAGTTTCCCCTGCCCGGACCGGAGGCCTACGCCGAGGTCAATGCCGGCTCGGGCAAGGTGGAGGCCTCCACCACTTCTGCGTTCACCCGCCTGTTGCGAAACCTGAGCCGCCAGGAGGGTTTCGGGCGCCACGTCGTCCCGATCGTCCCTGACGAGGCCCGGACCTTTGGAATGGATTCCTTGTTCCGGGAGCTGAAGATCTACGCGCCCCACGGCCAGCTCTACGAGCCCGTGGACGCGGCGATGCTCCTCTCCTACACGGAGTCCGCCGACGGCCAGATCCTGGAGGAGGGAATCACCGAAGCGGGCTCGCTCGCCTCGTGGACCGCCGCCTCCACCTCCTACGCCACGCGGGGGGTCCCGATGGTCCCCTTCTTCATCTTCTACTCGATGTTCGGCTTCCAGCGCGTGGGAGATCTGATCTGGGCCGCAGCAGACGCACGCGCCCGCGGGTTCCTCCTGGGCGCGACGGCCGGACGTACCACACTGCAGGGCGAAGGCCTCCAGCACCAGGACGGACACAGCCTGGTCCTCGCGTCGACCGTCCCGGTGTGCCGTGCCTATGACCCTGCGTTCGCCTACGAGATGGGGACCATCGTGGAGCACGGGATCAGGCGGATGTACGGCGCCGAACCCCACGACGAGTTCTACTACCTGACCCTCTACAACGAGAACTACGTTCAGCCTTCCAAGCCTGAAGGCGTGGATCAGGGCATCATCGACGGCCTGTACCGGTTCGCGACGGCACCCGGCGGACAAGACCCCCACGTGCGGATCCTCTTCTCAGGCACCGCACACACGGCCGCCCGACGAGCTGCAGCCGAACTGGCCGAGCACTATGGCGTCGCTGCCGAGTTGTGGTCCGCCACCTCTTACAAGGCGTTGCGGGAAGAGGCTCTCGCCGTGGAGCGCTGGAACCTGCTCCACCCGGGGGAGGAGCCCCGGGTCCCTCTGGTCACTCGCCTGCTCTCGGAGCACGACATCCCGACGATCGCCGTCTCGGACTTCATGAAGCTGGTCCCCGACCAGGTGTCCCGCTGGATTCCCGGCCCCTACCTCCCGCTGGGCACCGACGGCTTCGGCAGGTCGGACTCGAGGGAGGCACTGCGCCGATTCTTCGAAGTGGACACGGGCCAGGTGGTGGCCTCCGCGCTGGCGCTCCTCGGAAGGACCACCGACGTCAAGGACGCCCACGACCGCTACGCCATCGACCCCGAGGCGCCCGACCCCGCCTCCGCCCACTGATGAGCTACCGGGATCTCGTTGCCGCCGCGCTGCAACAGATCGCGGAGATCGAGCCCAGGGAAGTGCGGGCGCGTCTCGGCGAGGTGACGGTCCTCGACGTGCGCGAGCCGGATGAGTACGAGACCGGTGTGATCCCCGGGGCGATCCTGGTGCCCCGCGGTGTTCTCGAGCGTGACATCAGCCGCCACATCGAGCCGGGGTCCGGGCCCGTGGTGGTGTACTGCGAAGGCGGCTGGCGGTCGGCCCTGGCAGCCCTCAGCTTGTCGCACCTCGGCTACGACGCGGTGTCGATGAGGGGAGGATTCGACGAGTGGAAGCGCCTGGGGCTCCCTTGGGGCGACCCCGCCGGGCTGACCACCGACCAGCGCCGCCGCTATTCACGCCACGTGAGGCTGCCCGAGGTGGGTGAGGCCGGCCAGATCAAGCTCCTGTCGTCCCGGGTCCTGCTCGTCGGAGCCGGGGGTCTGGGGTCGCCGGCCGCCCTCTACCTGGCGGCAGCAGGAGTCGGCATCATCGGGGTCGTCGACGACGACATCGTCGACCAGTCCAACCTGCAGCGACAGGTCCTCCACTCGGTGGATCGGATCGGGGTGGCCAAGGTCGACTCGGCCCGCGAGGCGATCACGGCCCTCAACCCCGACGTCAAGGTGGAGACCCACAACCTCCGGCTGACCGCCTCCAACGCCCTTCAGGTGCTCGCCAACTATGACGTGATCGTGGACGGCGGGGACAACTTCCCCACGCGCTATCTGCTCAACGACGCCAGCCTTCACCTCGGGGTCCCGGTGATCCACGGCTCGATCTTCAGATTCGAGGGACAAGTGACCGTGTTCCGCCCGTGGGAAGGCCCTTGCTATCGCTGCCTGCACCGCCTCCCCCCACCACCGGAAACGGCTCCGTCGTGCGCCGAGGCCGGGGTGCTCGGCGTGCTCCCGGGCGTGATCGGGTCCATCCAGGCCATGGAGGCCATCAAGATCCTGCTCGGGATCGGCGACGGGCTGGACGGGCGCCTCATGGTCTACGACGCCCTCGAGCAGGACTTCTCGACGCTCCCACTGAGCCGGGACCCTGAGTGCCCGGCCTGTTCCGACCCGTCCCGCCTGCCCGCGATCGTCGACTACGACGCGACCTGCCGGCCGGTTGGCTGAGACCCTGCACCTGCCGCCCGAGGCGCGGAAGGCAATCCTCGACCACTGCCGGGCCGCCCTCCCCCGTGAGGGGTGCGGCCTGTTCGCCGTGTCCGGCGGTGCGGTGACAGCCGTGTACCCGACCGGAAACGACGCGGAGGGGACCGATAGATTCACCGTCCCGCCCGCGGAGCATCATGCGGCCTTGGTCGACGCGGAGGGCCTCGGTTGGGAGCTAGGTGGGTCGTTCCACTCCCACCCCCGAGGGGAAGCCGTCCCCTCGGCCCGGGACATCACGGGCGCCCTCGACCCCGGCTGGATCTATCTCGTGGTGGGCCGCGCGGAGGATCTCCGTGCGTGGCGAATCGCCGCCGGCGAGGCGTCGGAGATCAGGCTCTCCTAGCCCCCGACGACGAGGGTGCCGGCCATCCCCGCACCCTGCGCGTTGCCGTGGAAGGTGCAGTAGAAGACGTAGGTCCCCTCGGTGTCGAAGGTGAGGGTCGCTTCGTCACCCTCGTGTTGCTCCGGACTGCCGAAGACGGTCTCGGTCGACCACGACCCATCGGCGGCGACCGCGTTGTGCGGGAGGACGTTGGACGTCCCGACGAAGGTCACCGAGCCACCTACCGGAACGCGGATCTCGTCGTACTCGAACGAGGAGTCCAGCATCCTCACCGTTACCGACTGGCCTTCGGCCACCCTGCCTTCGGAGTCCCCACCACCACAGGCGGCCAGCGCTACGAGCGCGATGACAACGCCAAACAACCGAACCTTCATGTTCCCTACCCTTTCCGAAACAGCTTCTTGATGCTCGCCCACAGGGCCGCGAAGAACAGCCGGAAGCCTTTGACCTCGGGGGCCGACACGGCTGCCGCTTCCTCCGGCGTCGTGGCCGCGAGGCTCGCCTCCAGGCACGCCACGAACTCGTCGATCAGCCGGCGCGACATCTCGTTGATCAGGCCGGTGCGACCGAACTGGGCCGCCGGCCCCGAGAGCGTGATGTCGGCGTCGACGCCCACGCGGGTCCCGTCACCTTCCGGGGTGACCCGGTAGTCGACCGCCACCTGACCTCGGGAGCCGCCTTTGCGGTCGACGCCGCGCCCCTCGATCCGCGCACTCCTCGTCGCCGGATCGGCGCTGACGGTGGCCGTGCCATCGAAGGCGGCTGTCATCGGCCCGAGCTTGGCCGTGAGCTGACCCTGATAGGCGCCGTTCTCGTCCATCCCCGCCAACTCGGCGCCGGGAAGGCATCGAGCCACGGAAGGGATGTCCTGGAAGAAGTTCCAAACGGTGTCGGGGCTGCGGCCGACGACGAATTCCTGGCTGATCTTCATGAACCGGCTCGAGCCTAGTGCTGTGCCGGATCTTGCCCGGAATGATGCCGGGTGTGCCCCGCAAGCAGAGCAAGGGCGTGGGGCAACAGGTCTATCACGGCAGCGAGGCTCTCGGTGGCACCGGCAGGCGAGCCGGGGAGGTTGATGACGAGCGCCGCACCCACCGTGCCGGCCCGGGCCCGCGAGAGCGCCGCCATGGGCGTGCTCTCGAGCCCCTTGGACACCATCACGTGCGTCAACCCGGGGGCCTCCCGCTCCAGGACGTCGGCCGTGGCCTCCGGAGTGACATCACGAGGGCCGAATCCGGTACCGCCGGTCGTGAGCACGAGGTCTGAGGCCTCCGCCGCCGAGGAGATCGCGGCGGACACGGCCGGCCTCTCGTCGGGGACGACGACCCTGGTGACCCCGAACCCGGCGCCGACGAGGAGCTCCTCCAGGACAGCGCCGGACAGGTCCTCCCTGGTTCCGGCAGCCACACCGTCGGAGACCGTGATGACGGTCGCCCGGCTCACGACCTCAACCCCAGAGGCGGGGGTCGACGGACACCCCTCCACGAAGCACGAAGAGGTGGAAGAGAAGCATGACGAGGACGAAGGCCCCGAGCCCGAAGGGCCACGGGGTCTCGACCTGGTCTTCAGGGCCGGTCACGGCGGTCGTCCCCGGGGCGGCGGCCAACGTCACGAAGAACATGACCGCGACCAAGGGGAGGGACGGGATGACCAACGACTGGGAGTCCGGGAGAAAGAACGGGATGGCCAGGAACACGGACACGGCCACCGGGATGAGGCAGATCCAAAGGGCCAGGGCGAGCCTGCGGCGGGGCGTCTCGACGAGGCGGCGGTGCGGCGTGAAGGCCAGGAAGGCGGCTGCTGCGGAGAGCGCGACCAGGAGGAGGCCAATCGCCCCTCCGACGGCGATCACCATGTCCAGCCCGGCCGGCGCGTCCAGGGAGTCGTACGCCCGAGCCAGCGGCGCGTCATCGTCGAAGGGGAGCATCATTGCCTGGGTCAAGGCCTGCCGGAGAAGGTGCAGGATCGTCCAGAGGAAGGTCAGGCGGGGCACGCCGTACCCGCGCTGGGTCGGGTAGGCGAAGAGGCAGAGAGCGCCCACCGCCAGACAGAGCGCGAAGCCTCCGGCCCAGGCCAGGTCCCTCGCTCCCTCGAACTCGACGCGGTTGTTGAACACGACCGCATCACCGCCCAGGATCTCCGCGAGGATGCCGGTGCCGACGTTGTCGAGGAACTCGGCGATGACGATGCCGAGAGTTGACCCGAGCACCGATGCCAGGACGAAACCGGCACCGATGCGGCTCAGATTGCGCGAGGGGGCATCCGGATGGGTCTGCTCAGTCACGGGGCGCAATGCTAAACCCTGGAGGGTCTGCGACCGGACCCCCACTACCGTCGCCCGATGAGCGAAACGGCCGTCTACCTGCCGACGGACGACCCCGACACCTACGAGTCGACTCCGAACGCCAACGCCGGTTGGTACGAGGAGGGCCAGCACGGTGGTGCGGTGGCGGCATTGGTGACCGGGCACGTCGAAGAGAGGGTCCCGACGCTGGTCCCGATGGAGGTGGCCCGGATCAGCCTCGAGCTGTTCCGTGTGGTGCCCCTGGTGCCGCTGACCATCCGTACCCGGGTGCTCCGCGAGGGAAAGCGCATCCAGACCGTGGCAGCGGAACTGGCCGACCCGTCGGGGACGGTTCTCACTCTGGCCACGGTGCAGCGCCTCCGGGTCGCCCGGCTGCCGGTGCCTGAAGAGGCGAGACCCGGCCGGCCTTCGTTCCCGGGGCCCGCCGCCTCGGAACCGGCCGACTTCTGGCGCGTCGCCGACAAGGTCATGTTTCACACCCATGCCCTCGAGTTCCGTGAGGCGGCCGGCACGCTCATGGAGAAGGGCGCCGCGACCGTGTGGACGCGGCTCAAGGTCCCGGTGGTCGCAGGACGCCCCATAACCCCGGCGCAGCGTGTGGCGCTCGCCGGCGACTTCGCCAACGGCGTGGCGCACAAACTCGACGACGATTGGGTGTACATGAACAGCGACCTCACCGTCGGTATCGCCCGGTACCCCGTCGGCGAGTGGGTGGCGATCTCGGCGGACTCGCTGTACACCGAAGGGGGGCGCGGCCTCACCTCGGCGACGCTCTGGGACACCGAGGGACAGGTCGGCCAATCGTCCCAGACACTTTTCGTGGACCGCCTGTAAATACCATGGCGGGAATGACCGACCGAACCAGGATCCGCCGGCTCCCCGAGCGCGGGGTCTACGACCGGGAGACCATTCACCGCATCCTCGACGAGGCTCTGGTCTGCCATGTCGGGATCGTTCGGGAGGATGGCCCTTTCGTGGTCCCCACGATCTTCGGTCGCATCGGCGACACCCTCTACTTCCACGGGTCGGTGGCGTCGGGCAATCTGCGCCAGATGCGTGACGGCGCCGAAATCTGCGTGACCGCCACCATCGTCGACGGCATCGTCGCCGCCCGATCGCTCTTCAATCACTCCATGAACTACCGGTCGGTGGTGGCGTTCGGCCGCACGCGCAAGGTGACCGACCCGTCGGAGCGCGACGCCGCGCTCCGAGCTGTCAGCGACCACGTCCTGCCCGGGCGCTGGGAGGACGCAAGGGGGCCGAACCGCACCGAGGACCTGCAGACGGCGATCGTGGCGATGGACATCGACGAGGCCTCCGCCAAGGTCAGGACCGGCGGCGCCAATGACGAAGGCGACGATCTGGAGCTCGAGGTCTGGGCCGGCGTCCTGCCTCTCCGGATCACGCCGGGCGAGCCGATCCCGGAGGACGACCTCCCGGCCGACACCCCGCTCCCTGGCTACCTGTCCGGCTGGTCGAGGTAACGGGGCTCGATTCCGGCGGCTCCGGCGAGGCGGCTCATCCAGGCCGCCATCTCCGAGAGCGTCACGTGGGCATTGAGACCGCTCGGGTTGGGCACCACCCACAGGTCGGCGCTGCCGATTCGGTCGGCCTGGGGTCCCAGGGCCGCGTCCTGGATGCCAAAGGCGTCCCGGTAGGCGGTCACTCCCAGCACGGCGACCACCACCGGTGACAGGCGGGCGACCCGGGCCTCGAGCGCGTCGGCGCCGGCCCTGAGCTCACTGCGCGACAGCTCGGTTGCCCTTGCGGTCGCCCGGGCCACCAGGTTGGTGATCCCGATGCCGGTTGACACGAGGTCTGCTCGCTGCCCATCGGTGAGCCCGACCGAGGCATCGAGATCCCAGTCGATCAACCCGGCCTTCCGAAGCGACGGGTAGAAGCGATTGGACGGATGGCAGAAATGGGTCTGCATGGCCGCAGTCATCAGACCGGGGTTGATCCCCACGATGAGGAGGCGGCAGCCGTCGCCGACCAGATCAGGGACGGTGGCGCCGCGCCACGCCTCGAGCTGGGATCGGGTGAGTCTGCCGGGAGAAGTCAGTGGGAGTGGGCCGAGTAATACGGGTTGACGCCCGACTCGTGGTCGGTGACGTCGACGACACCCGTCAGCTCACCTTCGAAGGATTCGAGGAGGGCCGTTTCGATGCCCTGGCGCAGCGTGACCGCAGCCATGCCACATCCCTGGCATCCACCCATCAGGCGGAGATACGCAGTCGATCCGTCGACGGACACCAACTCCGCAGCGCCGCCGTGTCCGGCAATGGCCGGATTGATCTGCTGGGACAGGAAGTTGGAGACTCGCTCGGCGAGCGGGCCGTCGAGGGTGCCCGGGACATCGACGCCGGCGATGAACGGTGAGGCCGGAGTGTTCGGGTTGTTCATGGCGAGACCCGATTCGGTGAGCTCGAGAGCGGCGCCATCGAGGTTCTCCACGTCCTTCGCCGGGAAGATCACAGCGAGGTCGCCGTGGCGCTCGACGAGCCAGTCCTGGCCCTGATCCGAGATCGGGACGAAGGCGAGGTCGTAGGCGAACTGGAGGCCGCGAACGCCGGCGATCTCCACCGACAGTGCGAACTCCTCCTCGCCCGGTTCTTGGTCGCGCAACTTGACGATCATGTCGAGCGCGTCCGGGGTGATGGTGAGTACCTGCATCTGAGCCATTGCCCCGAGGATAACCCCAGAAAACCCGTATTCCTTCCGGGCCACCGGGATCGTCCTGGAAGCGCATACGATCCGGGGGTGAAAACTCTTGCTCCAGCAGGGTGCGAAACATTCGAGTTCAACTTGAGGGTTAGGTCTTACCGTCGCGTCTGCGCGTAAGACGATTTTGTCATTATGAACACCGTGATCGTCTTCGCCTCAGGGGATCCTCTCCCCCACGCTCTCGCCGACGAACTGCCCGAGGCGGAACTCGTCATCGCCGCCGACGGTGGCTACGACCTGGCGATGACACTGGGCCAACGGGTCGACGTGCTCGTCGGGGACCTCGACTCCGTCGTCGAGGACAGCTTTCCGGCAGGCCTGGTCATCGAGCGCCACCCGGTCGAAAAGGACGCCAGCGACCTCGAGCTGGCGCTGGTGCGGGCTGCTGCCGTCGACCCTTCCCGGATCGTGGTGATCGGCGGCGGCGGAGGGAGGCTCGACCACGAGCTGGCCGTGGCGGCGGTGATCTGCTCTCCGCGTTGGGATGCCGAAGTCGACTGGGTCTCCGGTCGGGGACGCGCCCACGTGGTTCGAGGCGCGACCAGGCGCCTGCACGGGGACGTCGGCTCCCACCTGTCCCTCCTCGCCGTCGGAGGGCCGGCAATCGGGGTCACGACCAGTGGCCTGCGCTGGAACCTGGCGGAGGGCAACCTCGAGCCGGGGAGCACGCTCGGGCTCTCCAATGTCCTGGAGAGCCCGGTGCCGGAAGTCAGGGTCGCCTCGGGGACCGTCCTCTGTGTCTTCGGTTGATCAGAGGCCGGCGGGGATCTGCGGGTCGAGGCCTTCGTATCCGGCTAGGTAGGCGGCACGCTCGCTCTTGAGCCGTTCCACCATTGCCGCGTACTCCCCCGAGCGACCCTGCCGGTCGTAGAGCCGGCGTGGCTGCAGGAGCTCGATGTCGTCGACGCCGGGGACCGACGCAGCCACTTCGTAACCGAAGTGAGGATCCTCGACCCACTCGATGGTCCCTTCCACGATGCCCTGCACCACGGCCGAAGAGACGGGGATCGTGACCTTTTTCGAGCCATCGCCCTCGCCACCGACCCGGCCAGTGTTGAGGACGAAGGCCTGGAGGTCGGGCATGGTGTCGATCAACTCCAGGATCCGGTTCCCCTGCAGGGCGTCGCTGGCGAAGAAGAACGGGTTGGTCCCGGGGACCCGGAGGCTCTTACCGGCCTCCGCAGCGCCCCCGGCCGACGTGCCCTTGGTCTCGCCGAGCATGAAGTAGGTGGCGATCTGGTCGCGGCGGAGGCGGGACACCGCCGGGATGAGATGCTCCGAGCGGTTGAGCATCAGCAGGTAGCTGGCGGGCGGGACCGCCTTGGGGTCCCGATGCCGGATGTTGGCCAGAGGGAAGGTGCAGCGTCCGTTGGCGGTGTAGTTCGTGTCGAAGAAGTCGACCTTGCCGTCCGGCGTCACCGATACGTTCTCCAGCCAGGCGTCGTGGCGTGTCGTCCCTCCGTAGATCGTCGGCTCGTCGTCCGGGTCGAGACCGAAGGTCTTGGCGAAGCAGCCCGCCTCGGTGGTGTGGACCTCGCCCCCCGGCATCAGAGCCACGAAGTCGTCCTGTACCGGCAGCGAGCCGGCCTGCTGGCGGAAGGTCGTCGTCGTCTTGCCCGTGCCGGAGAGGCCGATGATCAGCATCGACTCCTCGACACCACTGCGGGTTGCCTCCGCCGGGTAGGTCTTGAGGCCGGCGTGCAGTGCGAGCCCACCGTGGTCGTACACCAAGCGGTTCCACATGCGCAGCCCGCCCATCTTGGACTCCCCGAAGTAGTCGGACCCGAAGACGCGGGTGACCCAGTTGTCCAGGTCGACGATGATCAGGCGGTCGTCTGGCTTGCCCGGCGCACTGAGTCCCGGCGTGTAGATGACGGTGAACTCGGGCTCCCACCTCTCGTCCTTCGGAAAGTAGAGATGGGCCTGCATGCCGGCGATGTTGGGCTGGCTCGCCTCGATGAAGAGCCGGGAACCGGTGCGGAAGCCGGGATCGGGCCCGATGTATCCCTCGACGAGGAACATCTCCTGATCGGCGATGTAGGCGTCCTGCCGGCGAGCCCACTCCTCCGCCTCGGCCCGCGAGATGCGGTTCTGGTTGATCTCCGACTCGGCGATGAAGAACGTCGAGCGCGCGAGTCGCGCGGTGACATCGGCCCGGTAGTTGAGGTTGTCGAACTCGGTCCGGGTGATGCGCTCGCTGTCACGGAGCGCCATCTCGCGAAGCATTCCCTGTTCGGGGTTCTCGATCACCGATCTCGCGGTGGGCAGGTTGAAGGGTTCGATTGGAGGTTCCTCCCTGGGCAACTGGCGGCAGGGTAATGCCCCCAAAGGGGCTACCCGCCGCCCTGAAACTCGGCCGGCATGGGGCTGCCCTCGAGTGCGGCCACCATGTTCTCCACCGCGAGCGCCGCCATTGCCCGACGTGTCCCGACCGATGCGCTGGCGATGTGGGGCGTGACCAGGCAGCCGGGCAGCGCCAGAAGAGGGTGGTCGGTGGGCAAGGGCTCAGGATCGGTCACATCGAGTGCCGCCCCGGCGATGGAACCGCCCTCCAACGCGGACACGAGGTCGTCGGTGACGATCATCTCACCCCGAGCGACATTGACGAGATAGGCGGTCGCCTTCATGGAGTCGAGCTCCCGCCGTCCGATCATGCCTCTCGTCTCGTCGGTGAGCCGGGCAGCCAGCACGACGACGTCGGAGGTTGCGAGCAGACGCTCCGGATCGAGACGACGCCAGCCGTCAACGGGGCGCGGCGACGCGTACGCGACGTCCATCTCGAACCCGGCGGCGCGACGCGCCAGGGCTTGGCCCACCCGACCCATGCCGATGATCCCCAGGGACTTGCCGAAGAGCTCCCCTCCGGTCATCCAGAAGGGTGACCAAGGGCCCCAGGAGCCGTCCCTGACCGCCTCCGCGGCCTCGGGGAGGCGGCGCACCACGGCCGCCATCAACGCGAACGCGGTGTCTGCGACCGTCTCCGTGAGAACCCCGGGCGTGTGGCCCAGCCGGACACCCCGGCGGACGCATTCGGCCACGTCGACATTGTCGACCCCGACCGCCATCTGGGACACCACCCGAAGTCCTGGGGCGCTGTCGAGAAGCTCGGAATCGATCCCGTCGGTGAGCATGCAGAGGATCCCGACGGAGTCCTTCACCTCCTCGAGGAGATGCCCACGGGGAACCGGCCCTTCACCCTCCCAGACCCACAGCGCTTCGCGCTCGCGCAACGGCGCCAGCAGGTCGTCGGGCAGCGCCCTCGTGACAACAATCCGGCTCACCGGAATCAACGTACCTGCTCGCCCGTCGAGCTCGGACTACGGAATGCCCGGACGCCGCCGATAGCATCTCTGATGATGGGAAGGGCCTCGCTCGCGTTGATGGCATTGGCGTTGGCCGCTTGCAGCCAGGCGGCGCTTGCGGAGGGCAGCGCGGTGACGACGACGACAGTTGCCCCCACATCAACCACGACCGCGCCGGAGTCAGGCCCGACGATCCCCCAGTACCGGGGGTTCGAAGCCGCCGCGGAGCTCGAGGGGACCCTGGTGGTGATCCTCGGAGAGGAGATCCCCGTCTACGCGGCCCCAGGCGACGCCGAGCCCAAGCTGGTGATGCCCGCCACGACGATCCTCGGCACGACCACCGTGCTCACCACGACCGGCCCGCCCCGTGACGGCTGGGTGGAGGTGATGCTTCCCATCCGGCCGAACGGAACCACTGGCTGGGTCGTCACCGAGGACATCGCCATGTATGTCGTCGACGGTCGCATCGAGGTCGACCTCAGCGATCGCGAGCTCGTGTACATCGTCGACGACGAGGTCCTGCTGCGCACGACCGTCGCCGTGGGCACGCCGCGCAACCCCACACCGACCGGCACCTACTTCGTCACCGACAACGTGCGCATCAAAGCCGGGACCGGGCCGTGGGGGCCCGCTGCCATCGGCCTCTCGGCGCGCTCCGACACCATCACCGAGTTCAACGGCGGCGACGGGATCGTCGGGATCCACGGAACCAACCGACCGAGCTCTATCGGCCAGGCCGCCTCACTGGGATGTGTGCGTCTCCCCAACGACGTGATCCTCCAGCTCCACGAGCTGGTTCCTCTCGGCACGCCCGTGGA
>CAYLYQ010000005.1:16998-32432 GCA_964388105.1 uncultured Acidimicrobiaceae bacterium | reverse complement strand
GATCTCGTCCGTGTTCGACTCGGGGATGACGTACTCGGACAGGTCCTGGACCTCGTCCATGTGATTCGCCACGTCCTCGGCTGAGGGCATGGCGCCCACACCGGCGAACCAACCCGGGTTGGTCCCGATGAACACCCGGGCGTAGCGGCCGCCGCCCGCCGTGAAGATCTGGTGGGTGAACTGGTTCGCCTCCGAGCACAGATAGACGACCAGGGGGGTCACCAGCTCCGGGGCGACGTGCTCGGCCAGCGGCCCCAGGAGGTCCTCGGTCATCCGAGTTCGGGCGATCGGTGCGACGGCGTTGGAGATGATCCCGTACTTGGCGCCCTCGATGGCGATCACGTTGCTCAATCCCATCAGGCCGGCCTTGGCGGCCCCGTAGTTGGTCTGGCCGAAGTTGCCGAACAGGCCCGACGCGGAAGTCGTGAACACGAAGCGGCCGTACCCGTTCTCCCGCATCGCCCGAAACGCGGGCATGGACACGTGGAACGCCCCGCGCAGGTGGACGTCGAGCACCGCCTCGACTTCCGCCATGGTCATGTTGGAGAAGGACTTGTCCCGCAGGATCCCGGCGTTGTTGACGACGACGTCGACTTTGCCGAAGGCATCGACCGCTGCCGCCACGATGGCGGCGCCACCCTCCTCGGTGGACACCGAGTCGTGGTTGGCGAGCGCCTCGCCCCCGGCCGCCTCGATCTCGGCTACCACACGGTCGGCTGCAGATTCGGAAGAACCGGTCCCGTCCACGGAGCCACCGAGGTCGTTGACCACGACCCGCGCTCCCCTGCGCGCCATCTCCAGCGCATAAGTCCGGCCCAGTCCACCGCCGGCTCCGGTGACGATGACGACGCGGCCGTCAAAGGTGATCTGATCTCCCATGCCTCGGCCCTCCCTCAAACGCCCGTGTACATCGCCTCGATCTCACTGGCGTACTTCTCCATCACCACGTTGCGACGCAACTTGAGCGACGGAGTCAACTCGCCGGAGTCGGGCCCCCACTCGTTGGGGGTGATGTACCACTTCTTGATCTGCTCCACCCGGGCGACGGTCTCGTTGGCCGCCTCGACGGCGGAGTCGATCTCGGCGTGGACCGCCGGGTCCTTGGAGAAGCTCTCCAGATCGATGTACGGAATGCCGTGGGAAGCCGCCCACCCGGGGGCCTCTTCGGCGTCGAGGGCGATGAGCATGGTGAGGAACTTCCTGCCGTCCCCGATCATCGCCGCCTTGGAGATGAGCGGATGGTTGCCCAGGGTCGTCTCCAAATGGGCCGGCGCAACGTTCTTGCCCGCGGCCGTGATGATGATCTCCTTCTTCCGGCCGACGATCCAGACAAACCCGTCTTCGTCGATCCTGGCCAGGTCACCCGAGTGCAGCCATCCGTCCGGCATGAAAGTCTCGGCTGATGCCTCCGGGAGCTTGTAGTAGCCGGCGGCGACGATCCCTCCGCGCATGATCAACTCACCGTCCTCCAGTGTCTTCACCTCGACGCCTGGCAGCGCCCGACCCACGGAGCCGAATCGGTAGGCGCCCGGGAGGCCGCTGGTCGCAGGGCCGGTGTTCTCGGACATCCCGTAGATCTCGTAGAGGGGGATTCCGATCGTCATGAAGAACTTGACCAGGTCGGAGCTGATCGGCGCCGCGGCGGTGATCGCCAACTCCACCTGGTCCATCCCGAGGCCGTCCCGGACCTTGGACAGCACGATCTTGTCGAGGATCCCGGCCAGGGCCGGGCCCTTGCCGCCCCGCTCCTCGGCCTCGACGCGCTTGCGGTTGGTGGCCAGCGCCATCTCGAGCAGGCGCTTCTTGACGCCATGCGCCTCTTCGAACCTCGCCTGGAGCCGGGAGTGGAACTTCTCGTACACGCGCGGGACGCCCACGAACAGCGTCGGCCGGGCCTCCTGGATGTACTCGAGGACGCCGGCCAGGTTGGGGCAGTACCACACCTCTCCGGCGAGGTAGGTCCCCAAGTAGTGAGTGGCGAGGCGCTCGGCGATGTGGGCCAGGGGCAGGTACGAGACCATGCGCGCGCCGAGCTTCAGGTCGGCCGCACGACGGAGCGACTCGAGGGTCCAAACCACGTTGCGCTGGCTGATCATGACGCCCTTGGGCGTGCCGGTCGTGCCGGAGGTGTAGATCAGCGTGGCCAAGGTGTCCGGAGTCACCGCACGGGCCGAGCGCTCGACGGTGGTCGGGTCCTCGGAGAGCCGGTGTGCCCCGCGTGCGAGGAGCTCGTCCCAGCTCAACACCCAGTCCAGGGTGTCGTAGTTCTCTGCCCCCGACATCAGGACCACGTAGCGGAGATTGGGCAGTTCGGTCCTGATCTCCTCCCAGCGCTTCATGAACTCGAGGTCCTCGAGGATCGCCACCGTCGCCTTGCAGTTGTCGGCGATGTACTGGATCTGAGCGGCGGTCAGGGTCGAGTAGATGGTGACCGGTGTGCCCCCAGAATGCACCGCGGCGAAGTCGGCGATGACATGCTCGGGACGGTTCCCTGCCTGGATGGCGACGAACTCGCTGTCACCTACGCCGAGGGCCTGGAGCCCGGCGGCCGCCTTGTGGACCACATCGCGGTATTCGGACCAGGTGAGCTGCTCCCATTCGCCGTTCTTCCAGTGGATGGCAGGCTGGTCGCCGTACTTGTCGGCATTGCGGTCGAAGAAGTCGACGATGGTCTTGCCCTCGATGAGCGAGTCGATCTCGGCTCTTTCGTTGAGGGTGGCCTGGTCAGTCACGGGTTCCTCCAGAGTTTGTCAAGCAACGACGCGGGATGCCCGGAGCTTACCGATGTCGGATCCCGTAAGCCCCAGCGACGCCAGTACCTCCTCGGTGTCCCGACCCGGGGCCGGAGGCGGAGGGGGCACAGGTGCCGGCGTCACCCCAAAGCGCGGCGCAGGCGCCGGCTGAACCACGCCGCCGACTGTGACGAAGGTGCCACGGGCGGCGTTGTGGGGGTGGAGTGGAGCCTCTCTCATGTCGAGGACCGGCGCCACGCAGGCATCGACTCCCCGGAACGCCTCCTCCCATTCCGCCCTGGTGCGGTCGGCGAACGCCGCGGCGAACACCCGGCTGAGATGTGGCCAGCCGTCGCGATCGTTCTGGGCCGGCAGATCGGCGTCAGCGAGACCGAGGACTGCCAGCAGTTCGGCATAGAAGTGGGGCTCGATGGCGCCGACCGCCACATGCCCTCCGTCGGCTGTCCGGTAGGTGCGATACCACGGGGCCGCGCCATCGAGTGGGTTGTCTTCCCGGCGGGGGCTCCACCAACCTTGCGCCATGAAGCCGTGATGCGAGGTCATCAGCAGCGCCGAGCCGTCGACCATGGAAGCGTCGACCACCTGACCGGCTGCGCCGCCGCGGACGGCGTAGATCGCCGCCAACACCCCGAGGGCCAGGAGCATGCCGCCACCTCCGAAGTCGCCCACGAGATTGAGGGGCGGCACGGGATCACCGGCCGGCCCGATCGAGGCGAGGGCGCCGGACAGTGCGATGTAGTCGATGTCGTGCCCGGCGGCGGTGGCCAGTGGGCCCTCCTGGCCCCAGCCGGTCATCCGGCCGTACACGAGGGAGGGGTTGGCTTCCAGGCAGCGTTCGGGACCGAGCCCCATCCGCTCGGTGACACCCGGGCGAAACCCTTCGATCAAGGCGTCGCTGCGCTCGACCAGGCGCAGGACGATCTCGACGCCCTCACCCCGCTTCAGATCGATCGCGATGGAACGCTTGCCCCGATCGAGAAGGTCTCCCGTGCCCACCGTGTCGACTCGATCCACCCGGATGACGTCGGCACCCAGATCGGCCAGCACCATCCCGCAGAAAGGGGCGGGACCGAGCCCTGCCAGCTCGATCACGCTGAGGCCGGACAGTGGGCCTGCCATCAGCCGCCGATGGTCTCGTACTCGATCACCAGGTCGGGAAGGTACTCCCCGCCCGGAGCGGCGATGAACGCACCTCTGAGGAGGAGCGTCCGCAGCGACTCGAGGGGCGTCGGCAACGCCAGTCGCGTCGTCCCGGTCCATTTCCCCGCAGCATCCAGCGGGCCGGCGAACGGCCCGGGCGCGACCCCATGAACTCCGCCAGCCCAGGCGGCCACGATGGGCCTGGAGAAGAGCGGCACCACCGCGGCAGCCGCGAGGAAATCGCGATCCACCTGGCGCATCAACTCGACCCGTTGTCCCGAGTCCAGCGAGGCCGCTGCGGCGTCGAGGAGGGAGTCGTCCCCGCAGTGCCTCCCGACGTTGAGGGCGCCGAAACCGTGAGGCCCGTCGCCGCGGCAGCGATAGAGATCAGCCGCTGCCACCGGGTCGTTCTGGGCCTCCCACGCGAAGGCAGCCAGGTCCCATTCCTGCCCGAACAAGAAGTCGGCCCCAAAGAGCTCGGCTGCCAGCTTCGTCGTGACCGTGACCTCGACCCCGATGGCCTCGAGCGACGCCGCGACCATCCCGGCCACCGCGGATCGCCATTGGTCTCCGGTCGTCGTCACCAGGTCGAAGGACATCCGATGACCGTCACACACCCAGATGCCATCCGAAGCGGGCTCACATCCGTTGGCCCCGAGCAGCGCCCTGGCTCCGTCGGGGTCATGGGCAATCGGGTAGGGAGCGTTCCCGAAGGTGGGGAGAGTCGTGTCGAGCAACGGGGCGTCCGGATCGACCGTTCGCACGGTGGCGTCCGCCATCGCCTCGCGGTCCAGGCCCATGGCGAGCGCTCGCCTCACCCACTCCTCCGCGAGCAGCGGATTGGCCTGGTTGAAGGTGAGCATCTCCCAATCCGGTCCGGGGCCGGCGACCACGGTCATTCCGTCCAGTTCCGACAGCTCGCCGACAGCCCACGCAGGCGGGTCGGCGAGCCACACCAGATCGACCTCCCCTCGCGCCAGAGCGGTCACCGCACCTCGCACCCCGTCGACCGAGACGAGCTCCACCGTCGCGGCATCGGACACGAGGCGCTCACCGTCCAACCGGAAGCCCCCCGAGGTCACCCCCCGGTCGTGCGCGGGCAGGACGGGTCGAAAGAGTCTCGCGAAGGCGCCGGTCTGCTCGGAGAAAGCGATCTCGACCTCATCGCCCGCGCTTTCGATCCCGGTCACCAGGTCGTATCCGGGGTCCGCCGCCGGGTCGGCTCGCGCTTCGCGCAGCGTGTGCTCGAAGTCCGCTCCGGTGACCGGCGTTCCGTCGCTCCAGACCGCCTGCGGGTCGATCCTGAAGACCACACAGAAGACGTCCGGGCACCTGTCGGCGATCGAGGTCGTCGTGGAGATCGCCGGCAAGGAGGTGGTCGTGGTGGTCGTGACTTCGGGCGCGACAGTGCATGCGGCCAGGATGAGACCCAACGCGCACAATCGGGTGACCGCTGATCTCACGGGGCTGAAGATAGGTTCACGGCTCCTGGTACGGCCATGACGAGGGATTTGCCGAGATCCCTCCGGCGACGGGAACGAAAGCCAGACCGTCGCGGATGGCTTCGACCACGAGCTCGCGGTACAGAGGCAACTGAGGCACATCGGCGGCCAGGGTCACTTCCATCTCATCGAGGATCGACCCGGCTCGTTCGGCATGGGTGGTGGCTGCGTACCGGCTCGCCAGGGAGTCGAACGCGGGCGATCGATAACCGCTGACATTGAGGCCTCCACGCGTGACGCTGTCCTCTGCCGACCCGAAGAGGTGAATCAGCAGGTCGCCGGGGTCCGGGCCCGTCGGGCGCCATCCCAGGATGGCCAGGTCCCACCCCGCAGCCAGATCCGAGCGGATGGGAGGCAGAACCCGATCGGCCAGCTCCTCGGGAGAGAGGGAGACGAGGTTCACGATGAGGCCGAACTCGCTCAGACTCCCGACGACAGCTTCGGCCGCTGCCACGCGCACCGGATCGGCAGAAGAGACCAGGATCTCCAGAGGACGGATCGATCCTGGGTCGTGCCCGGCCCCGGCGAGCAAGGCGGTGGCGCGCTCGATGCGCGCCGCACGGTCCAGCCGCTCCCCGTCGAAGGAGCCGGGGCCAGCCGCCCGTGTCGTTTCGCCCGAAGGGGACGGCCGGGTGAAGGTGTCAGCCAGGGCCACCCCCAGGTTCTCAGCCATCGCGTCCCGATCCACCAGAGTGGCGAGCGCCAAGCGCACGGCCGGATCCTCCAATGGGGCGCTGCGGAGGTTGAAGGCGACGACTCGCAGCTCGGTCCTCACGCTCGTCACCATCTCGATTGCCGGGTCGGCTGCCAGTGCGTCGGTGATGGCCGGGGGAAGGCCGACGATCCCCTGAGGGTCGTGGACGAAGTCGGCGCCGCCCTCGAGAATCATCCGGTAGGCGGACTCGCGGCCCTCCGCCGACACCCACTCCAACCTCGGTTCGGAGGCCCGGGGTGGCTTCGACCCTTTCCATGCGTACAGGGACGGCATGTCCGTGAGGCCCTCCGCCGCCCAGAAATGAGCCGGGACGAACGGCGCCAACCCCACCATGCCCGGCCAGAGGGACGGTCCTGGGACCCGGCTGAACCGAACCCTCACGGTGTGATCGTCAGCGGCCTCGATGCCGGTGATTTCGGGCGGAAAGTACGCGGCATGGGCGCCGTCGAGCCCCAGGGACCGCACGGTCTCGAAGTAGAAGACCAGGTCACCCGCGACGAGAGGGGTGCCGTCGGACCACATCCGGCTTCCGATCTCCTGCTCCACCACCCACTCGTCCCCCATCGGGCGGGGGACGCCCACCGGGAGCTCCGCCAGATCAGTCACCGGGTCGAGAGCGGTGACACTGAACATGGAAGCCGTTGCGCCCTGTTGAAGGGCCCGATCGAGCTGGGTGCCTCCGCCGCCGAACGCGGACCACCAGTTCGCCTCGTCCCCCTCACCCCAGACCGCCACCCGCAGGAGCGGCGCCGGCGTCGTCGTCGTCGTGGCGGTGGCGAGCGTCGTGGCGGGGGGTGGTGGCTCCGTGGACGGCACGGATGTCGCCGCCTGACAAGCCGACAGAGAGGCCGACGCCAAGACCACCGCCGCCGTCAGGACAGAAGCCCGACGCATCACCATCCGCCTACTCGGTCTCTGAGCCGGCTTCTTCGGCGGCCTGCTGTGCCCTCTCGGCGGCGTCACCGGCCTTCTCGGCGGCTTCCTCAGCCTTTTCGGCCGCCTTCTGAGCCTCGAGCTCACGCGCCGCCATCAGGTCGTCATCGTCGAGCACCACATCGTGGCTCCGACGGTATTCGCCGATTATCGCCTGGACGATGCCGGCGACCGGGAGCGCCAGGATCACCCCGACGCCGCCGAGCAGATAGCCACCGGCGAGGATTGCGCCCACCGTCACCGCCGGGTGGATCTCCATGGTTCGCCTTGTGATCCACGGGCCCACCAGGTAGTTCTCGACCTGCTGGTAGAGCGTGAAGATGACCAGGATCCAGATCACGGTCTGGAGATCGTTGAAGGTGATTGCAACGATCATCGGCAAGATCATCGCCAGGTAGGTTCCCACGACGGGCACGAACTGGCTCAGGACCCCAACCCAGATACCCAGCGATGGGGCGAAGGGAACTCCGAGCATGGCCAGAGCTGCCCAGGCGACGCCGGCCGCGATGGCGGCGAGAAACAGCCGCGAATACACGTAGCCGCCCATCTTCTCCACGGCGACATCCCAGATGTGCAGCGCCTTGAGCTGTCGGTCCGGCGGCATGAAGGAGAGGACCAGGCGCTGCATGTTGTCCATCTCGGCGAGCATGAAGAACGTGAAGAGGGCGGTCGTCGTGACGAAGAGGAGGAAGTTTCCGACCGACCCCAAGAAGGCGAACACCCCGCCCGCCAGACCGCCTGCCAGGCCTTCCAAGGATCCCGCGATGTCCTCGGCGAGCGCCTCGGGATCGACCTCGATCGACAGGCCGAACGTGTCGTTGAGCCACGCCGCGAAGGATTCGAGGATCCCGGGCAGGGCCTCGACGAACTCTCCGCCCTGAGCCACCAACAAGGGCGCCAGGGATGCCACGAAGCCGACGATCGCCAGAACCGCCCCGAGGAGGACCGCTCCGGCGGCGAGGCCACGCTTCCATCCCTTCTTCTCCAGCCAGTGCACGGCAGGCTCGAAGGCGATCGTGATGAAAAGCGCCACGAAGACCATGAAGATCAGGTTGGAGAGGCGCCAAGCCAGCCAGACGACGGCCGCCACTCCGAGGAGCACTCCGGCCACGACGAGGGTCCGGTTGCGGAACCTTCTCATCTCGGCTCTTTCCGATGGCGTCATCGCCGGCGAAGCGTAGGGGGCGCGCGACCGGCGACAACGGCATCGGATACCCTCGAATCCCGATGGAGGAATTCGAGGTCGTCTGGCGCCCCGACCCGGAGCGCGCCGCTGCCACCAACACGGCCCGCTTCATGGAGCTGCACGGGATCCGGGATCTATCCGAGCTCCACGCTCGCTCGGTCGCCGAACCGGAGTGGTTCTGGACTGAGGTGATCGACTTCCTGGGCCTGCCTTTCGACCGGTTGCCGACGGTCATCCGGGACACCTCCCGGGGGAACCCGTGGACCACCTGGTTCGTGGACGGGCGGTTCAACCTCTCGAAGGCTTGCGTCGACCGCTGGGCCGACTCCGACCCGGCGCGGGTCGCGGTCAAGTCGATGCGCGAGTCCGGTGAGATCACGGAGATCACGTTCGGCCAACTCGCCGATCTGGTCTCGAGGCTCGCCGGCGGTATTCGCTCGCTCGGTGTGCGTCGCGGCGACGCGGTGGCCGTGTACCTGCCGATGTCCCTCGAAGCGGTCGCCGCCATGCTGGCGATCGCCCGCCTCGGCGCCATCTTCATCCCCATCTTCTCCGGGTACGCCGCCGAGGCAGTCGCCAACCGTCTTCGCGACCCGACCCCGCGGGTGCTGATATGCGCCAACGCGTTCGAGCGGCGTGGCCGCAGGGTCCCGATGAAGGAGACCGCCGACGCCGCCGTGGCGATGACCGGTTCGGAGGTGACTCTCGTGGTCCTCGACTACCTGGAAGGCGACACTCCCTGGACCGCCGGCCGGGACCACTGGTGGGGGGAACTGGTCGGTGCCGCGGAGCCGATGACCGCCGCTCCCACCTGGTCGGAGGACCCGGTGATGATCGCCTACACGTCGGGCACCACCGGGAGGCCAAAGGGATCCGTCCACGTCCACGCGGGGCTCACGGTCAAGCTCGCCGCGGAGGGGGCCTTCCAGATGGAGGTCAAGCCCGGCGACACGCTGATGTGGGTGACCGACATGGGCTGGATCATGGGGCCGTGGATGGTGGTGGCGGGGCTCGCCAACGGCGCCGCCGTCGCCACCTACGACGGGGCCCCCGATCATCCGGGGCCGGACCGCATCTGGTCGGTGGCGTCGCGCCTCGGAGTGACACACCTCGGCATCTCTCCGACCCTCGTCCGGGCACTTCAACCGCACGGCGCCGATGCGGCACGAGACCATGACCTCTCCCGGCTCCAGGCGTTTGGCTCGACCGGTGAGCCGTGGAACCCGGAGCCCTGGTGGTGGCTATTTCGTGACGTGGGCGGGGAGCGCATCCCGATCGTCAACATCTCGGGGGGGACCGAGATCGGAGCATGCATCCTCTCGGTGAACCTCCTGCAGGGGATAAAGCCGACTTCGCTCGGCATGCCTGCCTTTGGAGTCGAGGCCGACGTCTGCGACGGCGAGGGTCGGCCCGTTCGCGGTGAGGTCGGCGAGCTCGTCATCCGCGGTCCCTGGCCCTCGATGACGAGAGGCTTCTGGGGGGAGCCTGACCGTTACATCGAGACCTACTGGTCGCGGATCCCCGACACCTGGGTTCACGGCGACTGGGCGTCGGTGGACTCGGACGGGTTCTGGTATCTCCATGGCCGTTCCGACGACACCCTCAACGTCGGTGGGAAGAGGATCGGTCCCGCCGAGATCGAATCAGCAGCCGTCGCTCTTGCCGAGGTGACCATGGCCGCAGCCATCGGCATGCCGGACGAGGTGAAGGGCGAGAGCGTTGGCCTCTACGTGGTCACCGCACCTGGGGTGACCGGTTCTGACGAGCTCGCCCGCCGGATCGAGGAGGCAGTGGTCGCGTCTCTGGGGAAGGCTTTCCGCCCCAGCCTGGTGGCCTTCGTCCCCGACCTGCCGCGCACCCGATCGCAGAAGATCATGCGCCGCGTGGTGCGCGCCATCGCCCTCGGGGAGGAACCCGGCGACGTGTCCAGCCTGGAGAATCCGGAAACCCTGCAATACCTGGCACCGGGTACCTAGTACCTAGTACCTCGGATCTCACCGAGCAGCGGCCTCATTTGGGCGGCATGCGGGCGCCCGCGTCGAGGCGGATCACCTCGGCGTTGAGCATCGGGTTCTCCACGATCGCCTGGACCAGATGGGCGAACTCCTCAGGAGTCCCGAGTCTCTGCGGAAACACCTGGACCTTGCCCAACGCCTCCTTCAGTTCCGGCGGCGCACCGGCGAGCAGCGGCGTGTCCATGATCCCGGGTGCGATCGTGACGACCCGAATCCCCAGTGGCCCGAGGTCCCGGGCGATGGGGAGGGTCATTCCGACGACCCCACCCTTCGACGCGGAGTAGGCGGCCTGACCCACCTGACCCTCGAAAGCAGCGATCGACGCCACGTTGACGATCACTCCTCGCTCGCCATCGGGGCCGGGCTCGTTGCGGGCCATGACGCCTGCGGTCTGGCGGATCACATCGAACATCCCGACGAGGTTCACCGAGATGACCAGCTTGAAGAGCTCGAGATCGAAGAGCGCGCCCTCACGGGACACCAAGCGTTGCGCAGGCGCGATGCCGGCCGCGTTGACGAGGATGTCGATCGATCCCCAGAGCTCGGCCACGCCCGCCACGGCGGCCTCCACCGAGTCGGTGTCGGTGACGTCCACCTCGAAGAATCGGGACGACTCCCCGAGCTCCGCCTCGGCGGCCCGGCCCTTCTCGACGTTCACGTCGAACATCGCCACGCTGGCACCGCCGGCGAGGAGACGCCTCGCGGCGCCGTTTCCCAGCCCCGAGGCACCGCCGGTCACAATCGCTACACGTCCGCTCAGGTCCATCGGGTCGGCGACGCTACCAGCGTTAGGGCGACAGGAGTGCTACTCATGTTCCCGATGATCGGTGTCTTCGACTCGGGCGTGGGCGGCCTCTCGGTGCTCGCCGAGATCCGGCGCGCCCTTCCCGAGGCCGACCTCCTCTACGTGGCGGACCGCAAGCGCACCCCGTACGGGACGAGGACCCTCGACGAGGTGAGGGACTTCTCCTTCGAGATCGTCCGCTGGCTCAGAGAGCACGGCGCCGGGACGATCGTCGTGGCCTGCAACACCGCGTCGGCGGCCGCATTGCATCAGTTGCGGGCCGCCTACCCCGAGCTTCGGATCGTGGGGATGGAGCCCGCCGTCAAGCCGGCCGCGGCACTGACCGGCACGGGTGTCATCGGAGTCTTCGCCACCGCTGCGACATTCCAGGGTGAGTTGTTCGACACCGTGGTCAGCCGCTGGGGCGCCTCGACCGAGGTCGTCGCCCTCGCCTGCCCGGAGTGGGTCATGGCCGTGGAGAAGGGCGACCTCGACGGCCCCGAGGTCGAGGCAATGGTCCGGGGACCCGTGGAGGAAGCCCTGGCTGCCGGGTCCGACACGCTGGTGCTCGGCTGCACCCACTTCTCGTTCCTGGCCCCAATCATCTCCAGGGTGGCGGGAGAGGGGGTCACCGTGATCGACCCCGCACCCGCGGTGGCCGCGCAGACCGCCCGGGTGGTCCCAGACCGGAGCGGCTCGGGCACCGTGACACTGGCGGCGTCCGGCGACATGGACGAGTTCGCCGGGCTCGTGGCCGCCATCGGCGGCTGGGAGGGCGCCGCGATGGTCACCTTCCCGTGATCGTCGCCTGGGCATCGCCACGCCTCAGCCTGGCGGCTCGCGTCGCCAGGCGCTTCGATCCCGGCACCGGGCCGGACCGGTACCGACGAGCCCGAGATTGGCTGGACGGGTCGGGTGAACGACTCGCCCTCGCCGCGTTCACCTTCGACCTCGAGGAACCCGGCTCACTGGTCGTCACCCCGGGCGAGCCGGTCAGCGATCCGAACCCGGAGTCACCGTCGGGAGGACGGGAGCAGGACGATGGACGGCACCGATGGGAGCAGGGCTTCGTCCGCGCCACCCACGCCATCGCCAAGGGCCGACTCGAAAAGGTCGTCCTGGCGCGCCGGGTCGAGTGCCGGTTCGAGCGGCCGGTCGACCCCTTAGCTGTCTGGACCGACCTCGCCGCCGGCAACCCGGGGACCTACCCGTTTCTGATCGGGGGGCTCGTCGGTGCCAGCCCCGAACTGCTCGTCGGCGCCGATCAGGGGCGGGTCGAATCCCTGGCATTGGCCGGTACCGCGGGATCAGCTCGTGACCTGCACGGAGAGAAGGTCGACCTGGAGCACACGCTGGCAGCCGACTCCGTGGAGTCGGCCTTGATGAGACACGCCGATGGCGTCCGATCTGACCGAGCCACCCATCGTTTCGGAGACCTCGTGCACACGGGGACCCGGTTCGTCGGCCACTTGAAGGCTGGATCCGGAGTGCTCGATCTGGTGGCCGACCTCCATCCGACGGCTGCGGTGGCAGGCACACCGCGGGAGGCAGCCGTCGATCTGATCCGTGAGCTGGAGGATTCCCGCGGGCTCTACGCCGGCCCGGTCGGTTGGTTCGACGCCGAAGGCAACGGCGAGTTCGCCATCGCGCTCCGGTGCGGGCGCGTGGCTGATGATCGCGTGGTGCTCTGGGCCGGAGGCGGGCTCGTGGCGGGCTCCGACCGCGAGCAGGAGTGGGCCGAAACGGAGCTCAAGCTGGCTCCGATGCGGCGCGCCCTACACATCCAGGGCTGAGCGGGAGATCTCGTCGAGCCGGTGCCTCGCCGCCAGGTCCACAGCCCGGTCGATCGTGACTTCCACGAGCGCTCGGCGACCGGAAGCGAGACCCGCGGCCACCGCATCGGACAGTTCGGCAGCCGACCCCGCCTCGTGGTGGTCGAGGTGGTGAAGCCGGGCGAGGTCGGCGAACCGCCTTCGCGGCGGCGTGACGAAGAGCCGTTCGTACGACGGCGCATGCCGCGCAGTCGGGAGGGAGTCGAAGAGACCTCCCCCTCCGTTGTCGATCACCACGGTCACCAGGCCCTGGCCCTCTTCCGAGAGGAAGCCGTTGGCGTCGTGGAGCAGTGACAGGTCGCCGGCCAGGAGCACAGTCCCGGGGATTGCGCCGGCGACGCCGAGCGCGACCGACACGACACCGTCGATGCCGGAGGCGCCCCGATTGGCGATGACACGACGACCCGAGCGGAGGTGCGCGTCAACCTCGCGGATCGGCAACGAAGACGCGGACACCAGACACCCCATTTCCGTCCGGTCGAGGGCCTGGACGACTGCGGCCCCGGTGCCCCACTCGATTGCACCGTCGAGCGCCGCCCGGACCGCCGACTGAGCGGAAGACCATCCTCGGGACCAATCCGGGCTCGCGGTCTCGGCGATCGACTTCAGCACGGCGACAGGGTCCGCGGTCAATCGTGCGGTGGCGTCCCGCTTCGGATCGATCCGGCGTCCCCACCGATCGACACGGATCCGGTGGCGGGCCGAGGAGACGAGCGTGTCGAGCCGGTCGGACGGCCCGATGGCGCCCACTGCCACTACGGTCTCGGGCAGGAGCGTTGGAGGGAGCGCACCGGCGAGGATGTGGTGGTAGGCGTCGACGACCTGGCCGCCCCGCATGCCCGACAGTGCAGTCGCCAGGACCGGCCAGCCCAACCTCCCGGCTTCGGCGGCCAGTGCGCCACGGTCGTAGTCGCCGTCGCCGGCGATGACCAGCCCTCGCGTCCCGACCGTGATCTCCCCGACCTGCGGCGACACCTGTTGGGGAGCTTCGACCCACGGACCATCGTCTCGCCCCTCGACTTCGTGCTCATAGGGCGTGGCTGCGGTCCGGCCGTCGTCGGACACGGGCACCGTCGGCTCTCGGAAGGCGACGTTGATGTGGACCGGTCCAGGCTGGGAAACGGCGCCCCGCGAGTGGTGGACGGCACGACAAATGGCCTCCCGCCACCCGGCGTTGGCGTCGGAGCCGTCGGCGGCCTCGATGTCGACCGCGTCTCTGACCTTGGCGCCGAACAAGCCGGACTGGTCGATGGTCTGGTTCGCCCCGACGCCATGCATCTCCGCAGGGCGGTCGGCGGAGATGAGTATCAACGGCGTCAGGGACATGTCGGCCTCGACCACGGCGGGGAACCAGTTGGCGGGCGCGCTGCCGGAGGTCGCGATCACGGCCGCCCCCTGTCCTGCCTTGGCCCGGCCGAGGGCCCAGAAGGCAGCCGAGCGCTCGTCGACGACAACGACCGACTCGGCACGAGGATGCGACGCCGCCGCGATGGCCAGCGCCGCCGAACGCGAGCCGGGCGAGACGACGAAGAAGTCGACGCCGTTCCGGATCAACTCGTCGACGACCACCTCGGCGAGGGCGGTGCTGGGGTTGGGCCTCATTCGCCCTCAGGTAAGCAGCGATGCCGCGGCGCGCAGGCGTCTCATCATGTCGCCCTTGGTGTCACGGTCCGCAGCCCAGCGATCCAGCAACTCGGGATCGGGCTCGGGGCGCCTGACCCGGATCCTGCCCCCCTCGGCGATCAACGGATCGGTGGTGATGTCGGCCGCCAGCATCGAAACGGTGTTGAGACCGCAGGCGACCGGGGTCTCCAACAAGGACGCAGCGAGCAGTCCGCCGTACATGCCTACCGAGGTCTCCAACGCCGAGGAGACGACCACGGGGACTCCCGCCCGGCGAGCCAGGTCGAGCGTCCTGGCCACGCCGCCCAGAGGCTGGACCTTGAGGACGACCACGTCGGCCCCGCCTTCGGCCACGACCCGGAGCGGATCGGCGCTCCTCCGGACCAGCTCGTCGGCGGCCAGCGGAACGGCGACCCGGCGCCGAAGCTCCACCATCTCCTCGACCGTCGCCACCGGTTGCTCGGCGTACTCGAGATCGAACCCCTCCATGCGCAGCAACCGGGCGGTCGCGGTCTCCAGGTCCCAGGAGCCGTTGACGTCGACCCGGATCCGGCCTCCCGGGCCAAGGGCGGCCGCGACCGCCGCGATCCGGGCGAGGTCTTCCTCTTCGCTGGTGCCAGGGTCACCCACCTTCACCTTGGCAGTGCGGGCACCGGAGGCCGCGGCGATGGCCGCCGCCGTCTCGGGATCGACCACAGGAATCGTCACGTTGATCTCGACTTCCTCTCTCCCGGGCTCCGGGAGAGAGGCGCAGGCCAATTCGAGTGCGGCTGCCAGCCAGCGGTGGGTCACCTCCGCCGGATACTCGGGGAAAGGCGAGAACTCACCCCAACCAGCGGGGCCGCGCAACAGGATGGCGTCGCGGTGATCGATCCGCCGAAACCGGTGCTTCATCGGCACGCGAACGGCACGGATCTCCAGCGACTCGAGGAGCCCTGTCACCCTTGTTGC
>CAYLYQ010000005.1:0-16898 GCA_964388105.1 uncultured Acidimicrobiaceae bacterium | reverse complement strand
GTCGCGCACACGCTGGGACTCGTCGAGGGCGACCACCAGGACTGCGTCGGGAGTCTCGATGACGGCGACCCCGCTCAGCCCTGCCACCGCGACCACGCGGGAGCGGGCGATGACGAGCGAGTCCCGGACGCCGTCGAGGACCACCCGCCCCGCGACGGCATTGCCGTCGGCGTCCTGCGGGAGGTGTTCGTGAATCGACTGGTACGAACCGACGTCATCCCACCCCGCATCGAGGGGAAGGACCACACCCAGGTCGGTCTGCTCCATCACCGCGTGGTCGAACGAGATCGCCTCGGCGCCGAGAAACGACTCCCCGAGGTCGACGAAGCCGCGAGGATCGGGCGGAACGGCGCTGCGAACTGCGGCCAGCACTCCCGGCCGCCACCGGGCGGTCTCTGCGATCGCGGTCGCCGCGGTGAGCACGAACATCCCGGCGTTCCACAGATGTCGGCCGTCATCGACCAGTCGAGCTGCCTCGGCCGCGTCCGGCTTCTCCTTGAATCGAGCGATCAGGTGCGCCCCACCGGCGACCTCCTCGCCCAGCTCCAGGTATCCGTAGCCGGTGTCGGGACGTCTCGGCAGCACGCCGAAGGTGACGATCCTGCCGTCCCGGGCGAGCGCGGCCGCGGCTCCTACCGCCGCCCGGAAGGCATCCAGGTCTCCGATGAGGTGATCGGAGGGCAGCACACAGAGGACATCGTCCGGAGAGACGGCGAGTGCTGCCGCCACCACCGCCGGTGCAGTGTTGCGGCCCGCCGGCTCCACGAGGACGAGGGCATCCGAACCTGCCACCGCGTCACGGACGAGTTCGGCGTGCGCGGCGCCAGTGACCACGACGGGCGGGCCCAGACCCTCCAACCCTGCCAGACGGCCGAGTGTGGCCGTGAACAGGGGGTCCTGTCCCGGGATCAGATCGGCGAACTGCTTTGGCAATCGGGCGGTGGACAACGGCCACAGGCGGGTCCCGGAGCCACCCGAGAGGATGACCGGTCGGATGTCGGACACGGGCGAGAGGGTACCCTCGCTCCCGGTGACAGCTGCGATCAAGGTGAAGGGGCTGAGCAAGTCCTACGGCTCCAATCGCGCGGTGGACTGCATCGACCTCGACGTCAACTCCGGCGAAGTGGTGGCCGTCCTCGGCCCGAACGGCGCCGGCAAGACCACCATGGTGGAGATCCTCGAGGGATTCCGGAATCGGGATGACGGCGAGGTGGAGGTGCTGGGCATGGACCCAGCCAAGTCGGGCCGAGCAATCCGCGACCGGATCGGGATAGTGCTGCAGGAGTCGGGCATCGAAGAAGAGCTCACAGTTGCCGAGGCCGTCGACCACCAGGCCCTCCCCTACCCCCGACCCCGCCCTACGGGCGAGATCCTCGAGCTGGCCGGGCTCGCCGAGAAGTCGACGGCCAGGATCAAGACCCTCTCCGGCGGGCAACGCCGCCGGCTCGATCTCGCCCTCGCCCTGGTCGGGGACCCGGAGCTGTTGTTCCTCGACGAGCCCACCACAGGCTTCGATCCCGCGGCGCGGCGGCAGTCGTGGGCGGTGATCCGGGAGCTGGCCGGGAACGGCACCACCATTCTCCTCACCACCCACTATCTCGACGAGGCTCAAGAGCTGGCCGACCGTGTGGTGGTGATCGCCCGGGGGCGGGTCGTCGCCGAAGGTTCACCGAGAGAGATCGGGGGTCGGGCCGAACGGCCGGCCGTGATCAGGTTTCGGGTCACCAGGGAGGATGCCGAACGGCTGGGTGTCGGCACGGAGAACGGCCTGGTTTCGATCTCCACCACCGACCCCACCAAAGAGTTGCACCGCCTGACCGGCCTGGCTGTCGACGCCGGGATCGCGCTCAACGACCTCGAAGTCACCAGGCCCACTCTCGAGGACACCTACCTCGACCTGGTCGGGGAGGCGGAGTGAAGCGACCCGGATGGATGAAGCTGACTCTGGTGGAGACGGTGCTGCAGACCCGCCTGCTCCTCCGCAACGTGGTGGCCGCCTTCTTCACCCTGGCCATGCCCCTCGCCTTCCTCATCGTGTTCAACCTCTTCCTCGGCGGAGGGGAATTGAGCGACGGCTCGCCGGCCTCGACCTACTTCACACCGGCCATTGCCGTGTTCGCCCTCGTCACGGCAACGTTCACCAACCTCGCCATCGGCACGGCCATGGCTCGTGACACTGGGGTCCTGAAGAGGGTCTACGGGTCGCCGATGCCGCTGTCCGCATACGTGACCGGCCGGGTCTTCTCGGCCACCTTGCTGGGTCTGGCCTCGGTGGCCGTGATGCTCGTCATCGGAGTGGTGGCCTACGGCTTGGTCGTCCCCTGGGACCGGATGCCGCTGTTCTTCGCCATCCTGTTGATCGGCGCTGCGGCTTTCTCCGCCCTGGGCATCGCCGTGGCCATGATGACCCCCACGGCACGCGCCGCGCCCGCAGTGGCCAACGCGGTGATCCTGCCACTCGTCTTCGTCTCGGGCATCTTCTTCCCGCTGGGCGATGCTCCAGCGTGGCTGCAAGCCGTGGCGGGGATCCTCCCGCTGGCACCCTTCGTCGAGGCTGCGGTCGACCAGTTCATCCCATCGCTCGTGGCCGAACCGATCTGGGGTCGGCTGGCCGTCCTGGCCGCGTGGGGCGTGGCGGGCGTCGGTCTGTCCACCCGGTTCTTCCGCTGGGAGCCATCGAGGGAGGGCGCCCGGCGGCGGACTCAGTCGATGGCCGCGATGGACACGTAGCCGCACTCACGGCAAATGGACCTGGCGATGCCAAGCCCGCCTGGTGCGGGCACCAACTCGTGCTCGTGGTTGCGACTCCCACGGGTGAACGCGGATCGGACCGCCCCCATCAAGCCGGCTTTCTCGCGGCTGACAGCCGCGGCCATGGCAGGCTCCTTGCCGTCCTGCAGCACGTTGAGGTCGACGAGCACTCCCCTCGGCTCGTCGTCGGGAGACGGCTCGGTGGTCGCGGCGGCTGCGGCGGCCGCGGCGGTCGCTGCCTCGGCTTCCGCGACGGCAGCGGCTTCGGCGGCTGCAGCCTCGGCGAGCTCCCGCTCCTTCTCCTCCATTTCGAGCCGCACGGCCTCGAGACGCTCCAGTTCGAGACGGCGAGCCTCGACCTCTTCCATCTCCTTCTGCGCCGCAGCGACCCGTTCCGCCTCGGCCGTCTCCATCTTCTGGCGGGCCTCCTCGAGCCGGGCGAGCTCGGCACTGATGGCCTCTTCGCGGGCGGCGTCCTCGCCGGCGCGCGCGGCTATCTGCTGATCCATCTCCTGAAGCTGGGCCCGCTCGGCGCGGAGGCGGTCGAGTTCCTCCTGGAACCGGCGAGACCGCTCGAGCTCGATGCGCTCGTGCTCGGCTCGCTCGGCCTCCAGCCGGGCCATCTCGAGGCGGAAGGCCTCGATCCGGCGGGCATCGCGCTCCTCTGCCTCTCGACGCAGCTGCTCCAGCCGCTCCCGTTCCTGCTCGAGCCGTCGACGCTCGTCCTCGAGACGTGCGCGCTCCTCTGCGAGGATGTCCGGAGCCACTGGGGCTGCCGGCGAGGCGGGCGGCTCGAAGGTCGCCGGCTCGCGCGACGGTTCGAAAGCCGATGGGGTCGCCATGGTCGTCCGCTGCCGGCGAGCCTGGGCCTCGGCGAGGAGATTCGCCTCCATGACGCTGCGAAGCTCATCGATGCGAGACGGCTTGGTGCCCACGCGCGACTTCTTCACCGCCATCGACCTCGGAATCGATCTCATGGCCTTGAGACGCGCCCAGGCCTCCGCCATGTGGTCCACGCCTCGATAGGCGAAATCGATCGGTTCGTCGGCGACAAAAGTGAGCTCTTCGCCGTCGAGCTCGAGCTGGAACGCGGCTGAAACGAGACGACGCGCATGCACGTCGTACAGTGACCACCTGCCCAGCGATTCCCCTTCGAGAAGAACCTCGATCTGATTCTCCTCGATGAGGATCGTCGCCGGGATTCCTGGGTGGTCGACCTCTGGAATTCGTACCTGGCCGGTGAACCTCACCGTTTCATCCTCGGATCACCCAAATCATCGCCTCCTCCAGCCTTTCACGATCCCACCACAGCCAGGATTGTCAAGCGGATCTCGTCAAGAAACGCTACCAACCGCGTCAACCGCGTGTTCCAGGTATGCCTCGAGCGGGGGGCATGCGCACATCAAGTTGCGGTCTCCTCCCGGCCCGTCGATGCGTGAGACCGGAGGCCAGTACTTGGACGCCCGGGTGCTTGGGACCGGGAACGCGGCGACCTCCCGCCCGTAGGCTCGCTGCCAGTCGTCTGCGGCCACCTCTTCGGCGGTGTGGGGGGCCAGCCGGAGCGGGTTGTCGTCGGCGGGCCAGTCACCGGCGGCGACACGATCGGCCTCGGCCTTGATCGCGATCATCGCCTCACAGAACCGGTCGAGCTCGGCCAGGGACTCGGACTCGGTCGGCTCGACCATGAGGGTCCCGGCGACGGGGAACGAGAGGGTCGGAGCGTGGAATCCGTAGTCCGCCAGACGCTTGGCGACATCCTCGGCCGTGACCCCGGAGGCCTTGGTGAGCGGTCGCAGGTCGAGGATGCACTCGTGCGCCACACGGCCGCCCGGGCCCGAGTAGAGCACCGGGAAGTGGTCACGGAGCCGGGCGGCGACGTAGTTGGCCGAGAGGATGGCGACCTGGCTGGCGCGGCGGAGACCCTCGGCGCCCATGAGCCGGATGTAGGCGTAGGGGATCGGGAGGATCCCGGCCGACCCGAACGGCGCCCCCGAAATCGGCCCGATACCGGTCTCGGGACCGGCCTCGGGAGCCAGGGGATGGTTCGGTAGGAAGGGAGCCAGGTGGGCCTTGGCACCCACCGGCCCGATGCCCGGGCCTCCCCCGCCGTGCGGGATCGTGAAGGTCTTGTGCAGATTGAGATGTCCCACATCGGCACCGAAGTTGCCGGGCTTGGCGAGCCCGACCATGGCGTTGAGGTTGGCCCCGTCCACGTAGACCTGGCCACCGTGGGCGTGGACCGCGTCGGCGAGGCGGCGGATCCCCGGCTCGAAGACACCGTGGGTGGACGGGTAGGTGACCATGACCGCGGCGAGTCGGTCGGAGTGCGCCGACGCCTTCGCCTCGAGGTCGTCGAGGTCGACGTTGCCGCTGTCGTCGGTGGCCACGACCACAACCTCCATCCCGGCCATGACGGCCGAAGCGGCGTTGGTGCCGTGGGCCGAGGCGGGGATGAGGCAGACGACCCTCTGGCTCTCCCCGCGCGAACGGTGGTAGGCAGCGATGGCGAGCAGTCCGGCGAGCTCGCCCTGAGAGCCTGCGTTCGGCTGGAGAGAAACCCGGTCGTAGCCCGTGATCTCCGCCAGGTAGGACTCGAGGCCTCTGATCAGCTCCAGGTAGCCCGCAGCCTGCCCCGTCGGGGCGTAGGGATGCATGCCCGAGAACTGGCGCCAGGTCATCGGGATCATCTCCGTCGTCGCGTTCAGCTTCATGGTGCAGGAGCCGAGCGGGATCATCGTGCGGTCCAGTGCGAGGTCCTTGTCCGAGAGCCGCCTCAGGTAACGCAGCATCTCGTGCTCCGACCGGTACATGGAGAAGACGGGATGGGTCAGGTAGGGGCTGGTGCGCGCCAGTTCGCCGGGGATTCCTTCGGCCGGAGACGCGGACCCGACGTTGAACACGCCGAGGAGGGTCTCGACGACACCCTCGTCGCAGGTCTCGTCGAATGAGATGCGCACGCTGTCGCCATCGACCCGCCCGAGGTTGATGCCCGCTTCGGCGGCCCTCGCCAGCACATCCGAAGCCTCGCCCGGCACGGAGACGGTGATGGTGTCGAACCAGGTGTCGTTCAACACCGTGCAACCAGCCTTGGCGAGAGCCGAGGCGGCCATGCCCGTGAGGCGGTTGACCTCGGCGGCCATCTCCCTGAGCCCGTCGGGCCCGTGCCAGCAGGCGTAGAGGCCGGCGACCACGGCCAGCAGCACCTGGGCGGTGCACACATTCGAGGTGGCCTTCTCCCGCCGGATGTGCTGCTCTCTCGTCTGGAGGGCGAGTCGGTATGCGATCCGGCCTTCCCTGTCCTTGGACACTCCGACCAGGCGGCCGGGAAGTGAGCGCACCAGCTCCTCCCGGCACGCGATGAACGCGGCGTGGGGGCCGCCGTAGCCCATGGGGACGCCGAACCTCTGGGCGGACCCGATCGCGATGTCGGCTCCCCACTCCCCCGGGGGAGTGAGCAGTGTCAGAGCCAGGAGATCGGTGGAGGCCACAACGACGGCTCCGGCGTCCTTGAACCGAGATGCGGTGCCGCGATGGTCGACGATCGCACCTGAGGTGGCCGGATAGGCGAGCAAGACACCGAAGGCCTCGGCAGGGTCGGAGTCGGGCCCGAGAAGGCGCACATCGACCCCAACGGCTGCGGCGCGGGTCTTCACCACCTCGATCGTCGACGGGTGACATCCGGGGTCGACGAAGAACACCGTCCGATCGCCGCTTCCCACCCGGCGGGCCATGGCCATGGCTTCGGCCGCCGCGGTGGGCTCGTCGAGCAGGGAGGAGTTGGCGATGTCGAGGCCCGTCAGGTCGGAGACCATGGTCTGGAAGTTGAGGAGGGCCTCGAGGCGGCCCTGGGAGATCTCCGGCTGATACGGGGTGTATGCGGTGTACCACGCGGGGTCCTCGAGGACGTTGCGCAGGATGACCGGCGGCGTGTGCGTGTCGTGATATCCGAGCCCGATCATGGAGCGCAGCACGCGGTTCTCGCCGGCCAAATCGCCGATGTGGGCGAGCAGGTCCGGCTCACTCATCGGCTCGGGGAGACTGAGCTCGGTGTCGAGGATCGACTCGGGAATCGTGGCCTCGACCAGTGCGTCGAGGCTCTCGGATCCGACGACGGCCAGCATGGCCTCGATCTCCTCCGGGCGGGGGCCGATGTGACGGTCTACGAATCTCTGGGGCATCTGGGTCTCCAACTGGCTTCTTTCGACCCTTCCCCGCTGTCGTCCCCTCCAGCGATGCCTCGACCGGTCGGTCCGTTTCGCCTGAGAGTTTCCGGGAAGGTCGTTGCCCCTTCGGCGCCCCTCTGCGGGGCTCTCCCAACCGGTGTCGGCGGCAAGGTCATAGTACCTGGTACCCCGGTGCCCCGAACCCGACGGACCCCGACCCCAGGGCCCGTCAGACGTTGAACCGGAACTCCACCACGTCGTTGGGCCGCATCACGTAACCCTTGCCCTCGGCGCGGATCAGCCCAGCCGAGCGGGCGGCCTGCCACGAGCCAGCCTCGACCAGCCGGTCGTAGTCGACGACCTCGGCCGCGATGAAGCCCCTCTGGAAGTCGGTGTGAATGGTGCCCGCGGCCTCCGGGGCGGTGGCACCGGCTCTGATCGTCCAGGCCCTCGTCTCCTTGGGCCCGGCGGTGAGGAAGCTCTGCAGCCCCAGAGTCCGGTACGCCGCTCTGATGACGTGATTGAGGCCCGGCTCGGTCAGGCCGGCAGCTTCCAGCAACTCGGCGCGGTCGTCCGGTTCGAGGCCGGCCAGTTCGGCTTCGAACTCGGCGTCGATGAAGAGCGCCTCAGACGGGGACACCAGGTCGGCCAGCGCCTGCCGGCGGCTCTCGTCGGCGAGGAGGGCGGGATCCGAGTTGAAGACGTAGATGACCGGCTTGGCGGTGAGGAGGTGGAGGTCGGCGAATTCGGCTCTCCGCTCCCAGAGCTCGGGGTCGGAGGACACCTTCTTCCCGGCCGACACCGTGGCGTGCAGCTTGCGGAAGATCTCCACGGTGGGGAGGAGCTTCCGGTCGATCGTCGCTTCCTTCTCCAACCGTGGGAGCCGCCTCTCGATCGTCTCCAGGTCGGCGAGGGCGAGCTCGGTCTCGATGACCTCGATGTCGCGGCCCGGGTCGACACCTTCCTCGGTGTGGGTCACGTCCGCGGCGGCGAACGCCCGGACCACGTGGCAGACGGCGTCGACGTCGCGGATGTTGGCGAGGAACCGGTTGCCGAGCCCCTCCCCCTGGCTGGCGCCCCTGACCAGGCCGGCGATGTCGACGAAGGTGACGGTGGCGGGGACGGTCCTGGCGGAGGAGAACAATTTCGCCAGGACCTCCAGGCGAGGGTCCGGGATGGGCACGACGCCGACGTTGGGGTCGATCGTGGCGAACGGGTAGTTGGCCGCTACCGCCCCCGCCGCGGTGAGGGCGTTGAACAGCGTCGACTTGCCGACATTGGGGAGACCGACGATGCCGATGGCGAGGCTCATGCGGCAAGCGACATTAGGGGCCGCCCCGGGACATGCCACTACCGTTGAGCGCATGGAGAAGGTGGCGGTGATCGGTGCCGGTTCGTGGGGGACCACCGTGGCTGCACTGGCCGCCGCCAAGTCGCCGACATGGCTGTGGGCCCGCCGAGCGGAGCTCGCCGACGAGATGGCATCCACCCGGCGGAATTCCGCTTACCTCCCCGGCCTGGAGCTCCCTCCCATGGTCACACCAACCGCCGACGCCGCAGAAGCAGTGGCGGGAAGCGATGCGGTCCTGATCGCGGTCCCGTCCCATGGGTTCCGGGCCACCTTCGCCTCACTGGCGGAGTTCCTGCCCTCGGGGATTCCGCTGATCTCGCTCACCAAGGGGATCGAGCAGGAGACACTGGCCACGATGACGCGGGTCATGGCCGAGGAGGCGCCGGGGCACGATCGGGCCAAGATCGGAGTGCTCACCGGTCCCAACCTGGCTGTCGAAGTGGCCGCCGGCCAGCCGGCGGCGGCCGTGGTGGCGAGCGCCTCACCCGAAGCCGCGATGGCGATTCAGGCGGCCTTCATGGGACCGACCTTCCGGGTCTACACCAACGATGACGTCGTCGGGTGCGAGCTGGGCGGCGCGGTCAAGAACGTCATGGCCCTTGCCGCGGGCATGTCGGACGGCCTCGGCTTCGGGGACAACACGAGGGCCACACTGATCACGCGCGCCCTCGCCGAGATCACCCGCCTCGGCATTGCCCTCGGCGGCAAGCCCTCGACTTTCGCCGGGCTGGCCGGGATGGGAGACCTCATCGCCACCTGCAGCTCGACGAAGAGCCGCAACCACCAGGTCGGCTTCGCTCTCGCGCAAGGGAGGAAGCTGGATGACATCGTCACCGAGATGAGGATGGTGGCCGAGGGGGTCAAGACCACCGAGAGCACCCTCGGGCTGGCGCGGGAGGCCGGCGTGGAGATGCCCATCGCCGAACAGGTGGGACGGGTCCTCGACGGCGAGATGCACCCCCGCGAGGGGATGCTCAGCCTGATGACGCGGCAGGCCAGAGCAGAAGTCTGAAACCGGGGGGCATACCCCGGTGTTCTCATTGGTTGAGAAAACCAATGGCACGCCTCATCTCTACCTCGCACGGCACCAACCGCGACGCATTCACCCCGGTCGACTGGGCCCTGTTCGGCACGCTGGGCCTCATCTGGGGATCCTCGTTCCTGCTCATGGCGATCGGTCTCGACTCGTTCCATCCCGGGCTCGTCGCACTGCTCCGGATAGTCGCCGCGTCGCTGTTCCTCTACTCGATTCCCAGGATCCGACACAGTCGCATCGAACCCGAGGATCGGGCTCGCGTGGTGCTGATCGGGTTCACCTGGGTCGCCCTCCCCTTCACCATGTTCCCCATCGCCCAGCAGTGGATCGCCTCGGGTGTCGCCGGCCTCATCAACGGGACGACGCCGATCTTCGCCGCCATCGTCGCCTCCATCCTCCTCAGGACGCTCCCGGGCCGCCTCCAGCGGGTCGGCCTCACGATGGGGCTCGCCGGCGTCGTCCTCATCGCCCTCCCGGCGATCTCGGCCGGCCGCAGCGAGACCATCGGCATCCTCCTCGCCCTCGTGGCCGCGGCGAGCTACGGAGTGTCGATCAACCTCTCCGTCCCGCTCGTCCAGAAGTACGGGTCGCTGCCGGTGATGAGCCGGGTGATCTGGGCGGCGATCCCGATGGTGTTGCCCTACGGGGTCTACGGGATGACCCAGTCCGAGTTCAGCGTCCCCTCCCTACTCGCCACCACGGCGGTTGGCGTTTTCGGGACCGGGATTGCGTTCCTCCTCGCCGGTCGGATCGCGGCTTCGGTCGGAGCCACGCGCAGCTCGTTCATCGCATACGTGATCCCGGTGGTGGCCCTGGTCCTTGGAATCGTCTTCCGTAACGAGGTGATCAGCCCGCTGGCAATCGGCGGCATCGGCCTCGTTCTCGCCGGTGCGTTCCTGGCGTCCCGCAAGGAGCGGGATGCCACCTTGACCGCCTCGCCGGTCTCCGCACGCAGCTAGGCCGCGACGGCTGAGCGCCGGAGGGCCCGCACGGCCATGTCCCGGTCACCGAGACGGTGCCGGAGCTCGCGCTCCAGGCCGCCGATCGGGTAGAGGTTCTGCGGGGCCCGAGGGTCTTTGTGCAGGGCGGAAGCGAAACGGGGCAGCGTGGCCGTGATTCGCCCGGCGGCCCTGATCGCATCCGCCGCGGGTTGATCGGCGCTCACCTCGCACCGCACCAGCCCTCCCGCCGGGCCTGCCGCGCTGGCGAGCCGCACGTACCAGGAGAACCGGCTCCATGTCAGGGAGGTGAGGAACAGCGGGGTCCTGTGGCCCACGGGCAGCGAAGCGAGGAGGCCGCGCAGCTCCATGGGCAGGTACTGCACCCGCTGGCTCTTCACGTACCCGACCGCATCGGGGATGTCCCTCGAATGGGACAGCGGCCCGTCGACGACGACCAGCTCGGCCCCGCCCACCTGCCGCGCGACCGCAGCCTCGAGATCGGCGAGGCGTTGTTGGATGCCGAGCCACAATTGCTCGGCGGTGGTGCCCTTGGTGGTCTTCACCTGATAGGTGCCCACCCTCGTCTCGACATCCTCCGCGGCGGTGGCGGTGAAGAGTCCGCGCTCGACGGCGGCCGCTTCGAGGGTCGCTCGATGGTTGCAACGCACCGCGCCCGCGGCGTAGGTGGCTGCCAGCGAGTAGGCCGGGAAGTCGGGCGGCTGCTCGATCCAAATCGTGGCGTCGACCCTGCGCACGCCGTCCACGAACAACACCTCGGGCACCGGCGCGGCGTCGGTGGCGAGCGGTTGCCAGCGATCCGCGGCCATCTCCACGGAGACATCGACTTCGGCACTGGCGTCCTCGAGCTCGGAGTCGGCCGGCGCTCCGTAATCGGAGTCCCAGCTCTCCACCGTGAACTTCATGCGACCTCCCGGACCTCTGAGCCCTTCGGGCCCCGGAAGACCTCGAAACGAACCGAGGCGCGTTCGGCCAATTCCTTGACGTGGGTGATGACACCGACCATGAGGCCTCTGCTGCCGGCGAGCTCCTCGAGCAGGGAGGCGACCGTGTCGAGGGTCTCCTCGTCCAGCGTCCCGAAGCCCTCGTCGAGGATCACTGCTTCGAGGCGGGCGTCGCCATGGGAGGCGTGGATCTCGGCGAGCGAAAGGGCGAGCGCCAGGGAGACCAGGAACGTCTCCCCGCCGGAGAGGGTCGTCACCGGGCGCAGCTCGTCGGCGTTGCGGTGGTCGACCACGACGAAGGTGCCCTCAGAGGCCTGCAGTGAGTAGCCCCCGTCCGAAAGCTCGGCCAGCAGGCTGTTGGCGCCGACGACCAGGTTGTGAAGGGCTCCGCCCATCATCCACTTCTCGAACCCGTCTGCCCGGAGGTGATCTGCCAGCGCCTTGGCGACGGCTGCCTCCGTCTCGGCCGCCTTGCACTCGTTCGTCAGCTCTCCGACGTCCGCGATCGCCCGGGAACCGGCCTCGACGGCATGCCGGGCGCGCTCCCGAGCGGTGGCGATCCGAGCGAGCACAGACCCGGTCCCATCCACCCCGTGCGCGATCAAGACCTCTGCCACCTGTCGCTGTCGGGCCTCGGCCCGCTCCCGCGCCTCACCGGTCTGCGACCGGACGGACTCGACCTCGGCACTCAGCTCCACCAGCGTCTCGTCGCGCCAGCCGAGGAGCTCCTTCCACTGCACGCCGATCTCGTCGCTCTCGGTGATCGGAGGCTTGAGGTCGGCGACGCTCTGCTGCGCTTCCCGCAGCGCCCGCGCCAGGGCGCGCTGCTCGGAGACGAGACCTTCGTAGGCACGACGGGCCGCTTCGACGGACTCCCGGGTTGCGTTCTCCGCAGCCCGGGCTTCGGTGAGCCGCTTCTTGTTGGACCCGACGGCGGCTTCGAGGCGGTCGAGCTCCTCGGCCTCCGGGGCACCGGCGAGCTCGGCGTCCAGCTCCTGCTTCCGTGCCGTCAGACCCGAACGCTCCGCCTCCACCCGGGTGCACTCGTCCCGCGCCCGATCGACCGAGGCCCGGGCCTCCGCGACCCTCGCGCCAGCCGCCGCGACCTCGGCTTCGAGCCGACCGGCCTCGGCCAGGGGCTCGAGCTCGGGGATGGAAACGACAGCCTGACGGCACACCGGGCACGGGGCCCCGGCCACGAGGGCCGATGCCAGGGAATGGGCCGCGTGGTTCATCCGGGAATGGTCCAGAGCCGAGCGGGCTTCGTCGGCACCGGCCTCGGCATCGGCCAGAGAGGCTGTGGCGGCCTCCAGTGCCAGGCGCGCCGGCTCGGGATCGAGCTCGGCGAGGCGGGCTGTCACCGAGTGCCGCTCCTGGCGGGCCTTCCGCACTGCCGTCAGAGCCCCGGCGTCGGGTAGGGACTTCGCCTCCTCCTCGAGCAGGGAGCGCGCCTCCAGCGCCGCCTTGTGCGCGTCCTCTGCATCGTGGAGGTTTGTCGCGCACTCCGTGACCAGCTCTTCGAGCTCGGAAAGCCGCGGGGGCGGGTTGAGCGCGGCCAGTCGGTGCGCGGCATCAGAGAAGCGATCCACCAGGGCTTCGGCATCAGCCGCCGCCCGGGCCAGCTGGCCCAACTCCTCCTCCCAGGCGATCGCCGTGGACTCGAGATCCACGAGCGACTGCAGCCGGGCCCGAAGTGCATCCATCTGCTCCTCGGTGGGGACTTCCAGGTTCTCCAGCCGGGAGCGCGCGGCATCGGCGCGTGCCTGGGCGGCGGCCCGGCGCTCGCCGGCGAGCACCCGGACCTTGCCGTACACATCGAGTCCGAGCAGGCCTCGGAGGAGGTTCTGGCGCTCGGCGGGCGTGGCATGGAGAAAACGGGCGAAGTCACCCTGCGGAAGCACGACGGTCCGGGTGAAGTCCTCGAAAGCGAGGCCCAACAAGTCCTCGACGGCCTCGGTGACACTGCCGGCCCCGTCGGAGAGGACCTTCTCGCCGATCTGGAGCCGGGCCTCCTTCACGCTCGCCCCACCGCTCTTGGTGCGACGCACTTCCCTGACCGCGGTGTAGACGTCGCCGTCTGCCTCGAAGTCGAGGCGGACCCGGGATCGATCGGCCCCGGCGGATATCACGGGCGCGACCTCGCGGGCGCCGAGTCGGGGGATGCGGCCGTAGAGGGCGAAGACCATGGCGTCGACCAGGCTCGACTTGCCCGCGCCCGTGGCCCCGGTGAGGGAGAAGAATGCCGTGTCCGCGTCGAGGAGCCGCGAGAGGTCGACCACCACCCTGCTCCGATAGGCGGAGAAGCCTTCCAGCTCGATTCGAACCGGCCTCACGCCTCCACCTCCGACAGCAGCTCGGCGAAGAGCCCGACCACGGATTCGTCCATCGCGCCCCGCTCGTCCAGGTACGCACAGAAGGCGTCGTGTGGCGTCAGGTGGTCTCGAGCCTCCCCGGCGCGCGGGCTCCCGCCCTCCCGGGGGGCCGCGAGGATGACGTCGACCGCTCCGGGGATGGCTTGGCGAACGTCGTCGGCCAAGCCGACTCGTGCCGACTCCGTGAGGATGACCTTGACGTAGGCATCCTCGAGTTTCCCGGCCAGGGAGACGACCTCCTCCAGGGATCCCTTGACGGTGACCAGCCTCCGGCCCGCGGACAGGGGCACTTCGGTGACGCGGGCCGGCTTTCCCGGCTCGGCATCGACGAGCAGGACTCCCTTGCGATCGTCCACCTCCCCGAAGTCGAGCTGAAGCGGCGACCCCGAGTACCACACGGCTCCAGGATGGGGGACCCGCTGCTGACGATGGAGGTGCCCCAGGGCGACGTAGGACAGGTGGCCGGGGAAGGCGGCCGACGGCAGGGCGTAGCCGAAGATGTGCGCCTCGCGCTCGCCCCCTCCCGGCGTGGCTCCGAACACCGTGAGATGGCTGACGAGCACGTTGACGGCTCCGTCGTCCATCCCGTCCGTGAGTCCTTCGATGATCCGGCCCATCCGGTCCTGATAGGCGGCGGCGTGCTCGTCCGGGTCGTTGCCCATGATCTGGGTGGCCTTCACGATCCCCCGCTGGGAGACGAACGGCAGCATGGCCACCCGGGCGCCGATGTCCTCGAGGAGCACCGTGCCGCCATCGTCGGGGCGCTTTGGTGTGCCGACGGCCGTCACGTTCCCCATCTGGAGGAGCGGCGACACGGCGTCGATGCGGGCGGCGTTGTCGTGGTTGCCGGCCACCACCACCACCGGCGCCACGGCGGAGAGGTCGAGCAATGCTCGCCACACCACCTCCTCGGCCACGGCCGTCGGCGATCCCGTGTCGAAGAGATCCCCGGCGACCACCGTGAGGTCCACCGCGTTCTCGGCGGCGACGCCGACCATCTCCTCGAGCACGGCGCGGTGCTCTTCGGACCTGTCCCGGCCCCGCATGCGTCTGCCGACGTGCCAGTCGGAAGTGTGCAGGATCTTCATGCGAGGTCCTCGAACGGGTCCGCGGGGCCCGTCGGAGCCGGCCGGACGGCCTCGTCGGCCCGGGTCGCCCAAGACGGGAACGGGAACTCCACGACCAGGGGCACCGGGATCTCCGGCTGCGTGAGCAGCATCGTCCCGGGCTTGAGGATCGTGGCGCGCTGGCGGTGCGGGCCGGGCAGGAAGCCGTACTCCTCCCGCGACGCCTCCGCCGAGTCGAGTCGTCCGACCACGCGGATCGAGGAGTTGGCGATGATGCGCCGTTCCACCTCGGAGGCGGTCTGCTGGGCGCCGATCAGGATCACCCCGAGCGAGCGGCCCCGTTCGGCGATGTCGAGGAGGATCTCCTTGATCGGGCTGTAACCCTCGCGAGGGGCGTACTTGTTGAGCTCGTCCAGCACCACCAGGAGCATCTCCGCGGTCTGACCGGCTCTCTCCTTCTCCTCGAAGGCGCGGCGAAGCGTGACGCCGACGACGAACCTCTTGGCCCGATCGTTGAGGTTGTGGATGTCGACCACCGTCACTTGCGACTCGAGGCGGATCTCGTGGCGTTCGGGATCTGGGACGTCCGCCCGGATCAGGCGCTCGACGTGGCGCACCGAGGCCTGAAGCCGCCGCACGAAGGCGTTGATGGTCCCGGTCCCGATCGCCGGTCCGGCCCAGCGGTAGCGGTCGTCCTCGGACTGGACGCGCTCGCAGATCAGATCCACCAGTTGCCTGAAGGTGCGCACCGTCGTCCCCTCGATCTTGACCGCCCCGGTGTCGGTGCCCTCGGCTTCCTTGAGGCGGGCTCCGACGTTCTGGACCACGATCGTGTATTGGGACCGGTCGTCCTCGGCGTCGGCGAAGAGGAAGGGCAGCAACTCCTCCCGACAGAAGCGCTCCAGGGTCCAGAAGAACGAGGTGACGTCGGTGCGGGAGTTGACGTCCGCGGTGGCGTTGGGATCGCCGATCCGCGGAGGCGCATACAGGGACACCGAACCGAAGGCGGTCGCGGGCAGGCCCAGGGTGTCGTACCGGGCACGCTGCACCTCGTCGAGCTTGTTGTTCGGCCGGTCCAAATGGAGGAGGTCCTCCCCCTTGACGTTGAAGATCAGGCTCTTCGTGTTGATGGCCGCGCTCCCGAGCACTCCCGAGTTGAACAGCGAGTGGAGCAGGAAGGTGGCGTAGGAGGTCTTCGTGGCCACCCCGGAGATCCCCGAGATGTTGACGTGGGCGCCCCGCGCTCCGTTGACGAACTCCAGGTTGACCCACAGCGGCTCCCCGTTGCGGCTCAAGCCGACGGGCAGGCGCCGGTCCATGCGGTCGAAGAAGAGGGCGCGGTCTCGCTGCTCGCCCTCGGCGATCTCCACCGGCTGGCCCGGACGGGGCGGGACGAAGATCTCGGGCTCGAAGCGGGTTGCCGAGACCTGGGCGGCCTCGGTCACTTCGGCGGGCAGGACGCCGTCTTCGATGAGGAAGACGTCGGAGTCGAAGCGAGCGCCCTCGTGGCGCGCCACCACCTGGCTCACCGTCCCGAACACGCGGACCACCTCGCCGTCGGGCAGGACGCGCTCCAGTGCCACCACGTCATCGAGCTGCAAGTAGTGCCCGGAAGCGACCCCCACCCAGAACTCGAGCGGGGTGGCGTCCTTGGTCCCGAGGACCCTTCCCACCATCTTCCCGTTCACCCTGGCGAGAGTAGATGGGGGGTGTGACAGTTCCCGGCACCTGAGCGACAATGAGTCCATGAGCCTCGTCGTCTTCCCGTTCAAAGAGGAGGACCTGGGGGTCGTCGAAGCGAACCTGCGGACCGCTGCGGCACACGACCGGGTTGAGGCCGTCTGGGCCGTGGCGGCCGCGGAAGGAGAGGACCTCGATTCCCTGGCGACGATCTCGGCACAGGTCGGGTCCGACACGGGAACACCGGTCTCGGTGTTCGCCCAGGAGCGCCTCGGCATCTACCGCCCCGGCAAGGGCGACGGGATGAACACGGCACTGCGCGAGGCGGCCCGGGCCGGATTCGACCGGGTCCACTTCTACGACGCAGACATCACCAACTTCGACACGGATTGGATCGAGAGCTCTGAGCTGCGCGCCGACGAGGGGTATGCCATCGTCAGGCACCGCTTCCCAAGGGCCGCCACCGACGCAATGATCACCTGGATGGTCACCCGCCCCGCCCTGGCCATGCTGTTCCCCGGGACACTCCTCCCCCGGCTGGGCCAGCCGCTGGGAGGAGAGATGCTCCTCACCGG
>CAYLYQ010000004.1:61181-68834 GCA_964388105.1 uncultured Acidimicrobiaceae bacterium | reverse complement strand
GCGGCGGCGGGACTTCTTGGGTTTGATGATCTCGAGTTTGGGCTCGCCCGAGGAGCGGTGGTGGATGACGAGGGCAGCCCCTTCCGGGACTTCCCGCCGGTAGATGAGCTGACGGCGAGGCTGCGTCCGCCGCAGGTAGGAGAAGGCCATCAGGGACAAGCCGATCATGAGCTCGCGGTCGTTGTGCTCGCGAAGACCCTGGAAGACTCGCATTCGGCCCTCGGGCCCCGGGTTGGAGGCGCCGAAGGCCATGCGTATGAATCTGTCCGTGAGTCGTGCCATCGCCGTCCTACCTTCTACCGTCACAACCTAATCGACCGATGCGAAACGAGAAATACGTCCGAATAGTGGTGTGGGTGATCGTCGTCGGGATGGTGTTGAGCCTCGCCGTCGCCGCGATCTCCCTCTTCACCTGATCCGCCGATGGCAAATACCTTCCAGCCAGGCGACCCCGCCCTCCTCATCGATGACAAGGGGCGCCACTTTCTATTGCGCCTCGAGCCGGGAAAGACCTTCACCTACCACCAAGGCGCCCTTCCGCACGACGAGATCATCGGCGTCGCCGACGGTTCATGGCTGACTGCGAACACGGGAGCCAGCCTCCTCGCGCTGTCGCCGCGACTGGCCGACTACGTCCTCCGCATGAAGCGTGGAGCCCAGGTGGTCTACCCGAAGGACCTCGGGCCGATCCTGGTGTTCGCCGACATCGCTCCCGGGATGACGGTCCTCGAGGCCGGCACCGGATCGGGGGCCCTGGCCCTCGGCCTCGCCCGAGCCGTCGGGCCCGAAGGCCGCGTGGTGAGCGTGGAGCGCCGCGACGACCACGCGGCCCACGCCCGCAAGAACATCGTGCGCTGGTACGGCGACGTGCCTCCCAACCTGGAGCTCCGGGTGGGCGAAGTCGTCGACGCCATCGCCGAGCTCCGGCCGGAGAGGATCGTCCTCGACCTCCCCGAGCCCTGGCTCATCATCTCCGAGGCCGCCGAGCACCAGCCCACCGGCGGGGTGCTCTGCGCCTATCTCCCCACTGTCCCCCAACTGGAGAAGGCGGTGGCGGCGGCCCGTGACACCGCGCGGTTCGCCGAGATCGAGGTCAAGGAGTTCCTCGTCAGGGACTGGAAAGTTGACGGCCGGAGCGTCCGTCCGGAGCACCGGATGGTGGGGCATACGGGGTTCCTCGTCTTCATGAGACGCACCGAATCCGACCCCTCGGGGGCGCCTCCAACCGATTTCGCGGAACCCCAGTAAGTAGCGGGACCCGTTCGTATACTGACCGAAGGCGGTATCCAGGTAGGAGGAAGCCGTGGCAGAAGGTCAGAAGTCACCCGAAGTCGTCGAATTGCAGAAGATGGCGGCGGCCCTCGAAGAAGAGGTCGCATACCTTCGCCGCCGTCTACGCGAGGCCCCCAACAGCAACGACGAGCTCGAGCGTGAACTGACCCGCACCCGGGAGCGACTCGAACGTGCCGTCTCTCAGAACGACAAGATGGCGCAACTCCTCGAGGAGGCCCGGGAACAACTCGGTGTCCTCCGCGAGGAGGTGGAGAAGCTCACCCAGCCACCCAACAACTTCGGGACCGTCCTTCAGGTGAACGCCGACGGCACCGTGGACATCCTCACCGGCAACCGCAAGCTCAGGGTCGCCGCCCAACCGAACGTCGAGGTCAAGATGCTTCAGGTGGGCCAGGAGGTCCTCTTGAACGAGGCCTTCAACGTCATCGATGTGCGCCTGTTCGAACCAGCCGGCGAGATCATGCGTGTCCGCGAAGTCATGTCCGACGGCCGCGTGGTCCTCATGGGCCACGGCGACGACGAGAAGGTGGCCACCCGCGCCGAGATCATGTGGGACGTGAGACTCCGTCCCGGGGACTACGTCCGCATCGACGCCAAGACGGGGTTGATCCACGAGAAGATGGACCGCCCCGAGGTCGAGGAGCTCATCCTCGAAGAGGTCCCGGACATCACCTACACCCAAGTCGGAGGTCTGGCCGAGCAGATCGAGCAGATCAGGGACACGGTGGAGCTCCCGTACCTGCATCGCGACCTGTTCCGCGAGTACGAGCTCGAGCCCCCTAAGGGCATCCTCCTCTACGGCCCTCCCGGGTGCGGCAAGACCCTCATCGCCAAGGCCGTCGCCAACAGCCTGGCCCAGAAGGTTTCGGAGATCACGGGGAACCCCGACGTCCGGTCCTACTTCCTCAACATCAAGGGACCCGAGCTCCTGAACAAGTGGGTCGGGGAGACCGAGCGCCAGATCCGCCTCATCTTCCAGAGGGCCAAGGAGAAATCGGACGAGGGCGTGCCGGTGATCGTCTTCTTCGACGAGATGGACTCGTTGTTCCGCACCCGAGGCACCGGGATCAGCTCCGACGTGGAGTCGACCATCGTGCCGCAGCTCCTCAGCGAGCTGGACGGTGTCGAGTCGCTGAAGAACGTGGTGGTCATCGGCGCCTCCAACCGGGAGGACCTGATCGACCCTGCGATCCTCCGCCCGGGCCGCCTGGACGTGAAGATCAAGATCAACCGGCCGGACACCATCGCTGCCAAGGAGATCTTCCGGATCTACATCAGCGATCAGACACCGCTCGACGCCGAGGAGCTCGCGCTCCACGGAAGCGCGGAGGCATGCATCGCCAAGATGATCGACTCCACAGTGGATTCGATGTACTCGGAGGACGATGAGAACCGCTTCCTCGAGGTCACCTACGCCAACGGCGACCGGGAGATCCTGTACTTCAAGGACTTCGCCTCGGGGGCCATGATCGAGAACATCGTGAGGCGGGCCAAGAAGGACGCCATCAAGCGCCAGATCGCCGGCGGCGAAGGCGGCGTGAAGACCTCCGACCTGCAAGCGGCCATCAAGCAGGAGTTCCGGGAACAGGAAGACCTGCCCAACACGACCAACCCCGACGACTGGGCCAAGATCTCAGGCAAGAAGGGCGAGAGGATCGTGTATGTCCGCACCCTTGTCGACGGGACCGACGAGAGCCGGTTGATCGAGAAGGTCTCGGGCGGTCAGTACCTCTGATGGTCGCCTGATGGCACAGCACAAGGTGCTCGGCACGGAGACCGAGTTCGGCATCGTGGTCAGGGGCGACCCCAGCTACAACCCGGCCGTCTCGTCGTCCCTCGTCGTCAACAGCTACCCCGGTACCCGGGTCAAGGTGCAGTGGTCATACGAGGAGGAGTCTCCCGGCAGGGATGCCCGCGGTTACGGCCACGAGACCTACGGCATGGCCGATCCGGAGGGGGCGGTGGTGAATTCGGTGTTGGCCAACGGCGCCCGGCTGTATGTGGACCACGCCCACCCCGAGTACTCGGCACCCGAGAGCTACGAGCCCCTGGAGGGCGCCCTCTACGACAAGGCGGGGGAGTGGGTGATGCGGCAGGCCGCCACCGCCGCCAGCCAGGTGTCGGGGCGCCAGGTCTCCCTCTACAAGAACAACTCGGACGGGAAGGGCAACTCGTACGGCGCCCACGAGAACTACCTCCTGGCCCGCCAGACCCCTTTCAGCGACGTCATCCGCTTCGCCACCACCTTCCTCGTCACGCGGCAGGTGTTCACCGGCTCCGGGAAGATCGGCAGTGAGAACGACCGCCCCGACGTCGACTACCAGATCACCCAGCGCGCCGACTTCTTCGAGGAGGAGGTGGGGCTGGAGACGACCCTGAAGCGCCCGATCATCAACACTCGCGACGAACCGCACGGGGATCCCTCCCAATACCGCCGCCTCCACGTGATCATCGGCGACGCCAACCTGTCCGAGCCCCAGAACTTCCTCAAACTGGGAGCCACGGCCCTCATGCTCGCGGCGCTCGAGGATGGGGCGCTGCCCGACCCCCTCGACCTCTTCGACCCGGTCGAGTCGTGCTGGCAGGTGAGCCACGACCTTGGCCTCAACCGGCCACTCGAGCTCGACGGCGGTGGCACCGCGACCGCCCTGGAACTGCAGGGGCGATACCTGGAGTGGCTGTCGAAGTACGTGGAGAAGGAGCTCGACGACCCGGTGTGGAAGCAGGTCATCGCGGAGTGGGAGCGGACACTGACCCTTCTCGAGAGCGACCCGATGCAGCTGGCGGACACACTCGACTGGGTGGCGAAGATGCGGCTGCTGGACGGGTACCGCGACCGAGACGGCCTCCAGTGGTCGAACTCGAAGCTGAAGGCTCTGGCTCTGCAGTACCACGACGTCGATCCGGAGAAAGGCCTCTACTACCGGCTCGCCGCGCGCGGGTCGATGCGCCGCCTCTTCACGGACGATCAGATCGAAGAGGCGACCGTGAATCCGCCCCGCCGGACCAGGGCCTATTTCCGGGGCCGTTGTGTCACCGAGTACCCGGGTGCCCTGGTGGCCGCCAATTGGGACTCTCTCGTGTTCGATGTCGGCGAGGCGACCCTGAAGCGTGTTCCTATGATGGAGCCCCTGCGAGGCGACGCCGACCGAGTGGCCGCGTTGCTCGATGAGGCCACCGACGCTGCCGACCTGATTGACCGCTTAGGAGGGTGAGAGATGACTGACAGAGAGAGATCTCAGTCCAAGGGCAAGGAGAAAGCCGAGGAGACCGAAGAGGTCAAGGCGAAGACCGAGTCCGAAGCCGACCTGGAGGCGCTCGACGACCTGCTCGACGAGATCGACGAGGTGCTCGAGGAGAACGCCGAGGAATTCGTCAAGAACTACGTCCAGAAGGGCGGGCAGTGACCCGACCACCCATCGGGCCGCTCCCAATGGACGCTCCGGTTCCCGGTTCCAGCTTCACCGATCTGATCGAGTCGTTTGGCCTCGGTCCGGTCCTGGCGCTGCCTGATGGCGCTTCGATGCCCGCAGTCCCGGAAGGGACCACGGTGCTCGCGGCCCAGTACGCCGGGGGAGTGGTGATGGCGGGCGATCGCCGAGCCACCGAGGGCCATCTGGTCGCCCACCGCCGGATCCGAAAAGTCTTCCCTGCCGACCGCACCTCGGCCATCGCCATCGCCGGCATCGCCGGCCTCGCCATCGACATGGTCCGTCTCTTCCAGGTCGAGCTCGAGCATTACGAGAAGATCGAAGGCGTCGCTCTCTCCCTGGAGGGAAAGGCCTCGTTCCTGGCGCGGCTGGTGCGGAGCCAGCTTCCACTCGCCATGCAGGGACTCGTGGTCGTGCCGCTGTTCGCCGGCTATGACGAGATCGCCGAGGTCGGGCGAGTGTTCAGCTTCGACGCCATCGGCGGCCGCTACGAGGAGACCGACTTCGCCAGCACGGGCTCGGGCGCGCGTCTCGCCAAGTCCTATCTGCGGACCAGCTTCCGCCCCGGCATGACGGCCGAGGAAGCGGCCGAACTGGCGGTCCACGCGCTGGTCGCGGCCTCGCAGGAGGACACCGCCACCGGCGGCCCGGACCTCCTGAGGGGAATCCTGCCGAATGTCGTGCTCATCGGGGCCGACGGCCTCATCGAGCTGGACGAAGCCACCATTCTCCCGTACGCCCAACGAGCCGTGGAGTCGATCCGATGACCATCCCGTTCTACGTCGCACCGGAACAGCTCGTCCGCGACAAGGCCGAGTTCGCCAGGAAGGGGATTGCCCGGGGCAGGTCGCTCGTGGCCCTCGACTACGCCGACGGCATCCTGATGATCGCCGAGAACCCGTCGACCGCCCTGCGCAAGATCTCCGAGATGTACGACCGGATCGCATTCGCCGGGGTCGGGAAGTACAACGAGTTCGAGACCCTGCGCAAGGCGGGCATCCGCCAGGCCGACCTCATGGGATACCTCTACAGCCGGGACGACGTCACGGCGATGGGACTGGCCACCGCCTTCTCCCAGACACTCGGCATGATCTTCACCCGCGATCCCAAGCCCTTCGAGGTCGAGATCCTGATCACCGAGCTCTCTCCCGAAGGAGGGCATCGGCTCTTCAGGATCACCTACGACGGGACGCTCTACGACGAGCGGCGTTATGTCGCCATCGGGGGCAAAGCCGAGCAGCTCACCGAAGCCCTGGCCGAGCTCTGGAGGGAAGGGATGAGCCTCCCGGAGGCGTTCGCCGCCGGCCAGGAGGCCTTCCATCGCGTTGAAGGCCGTGAATCCGAAGGGTGGGAGGTGGCGGTGCTCGACCAGACGGCGGGGCGACGGACCTTCCGCCGCGTCGATCCCGCCGATCTCGCCGGCTGACGCCGCAGAGTTGTACTCCGTACCGGTCGCTTCGCTCCCTCAAGTACGCCGTACGCGCACCCGGCCTGGGACGAGTGAACCGCCCCGCGTCTCCAGCTCACCGCGCATACGGAGTACGGAGTACTCAAGCTGTAGCCTGACTCGATGGAGCGACGGATCTTCGGGCTGGAGAACGAGTACGGGGTCACCTGCACCCTGCGCGGTCAGCGTCGACTCAGCCCGGATGAGGTCGCCCGGTACCTGTTCCGTCGGGTCGTGTCCTGGGGCCGGTCGTCCAACGTCTTTCTGGAGAACGGCGCCCGCCTCTATCTCGACGTGGGCTCCCATCCGGAGTTCGCCACACCAGAGTGCGACGATCTCGAGGACGTCGTCGCCCACGACAAGGCCGGGGAGCGCATCCTCGAGGGCCTCGTCACCGGGGCGGAGGAGCGCCTCGCCGAGGAGGGCATCCGCGGCCAGATCTTCGTCTTCAAGAACAACACCGACTCGGCGGGCAACTCCTACGGCTGTCACGAGAACTACCTGGTCAGCAGGCACAAGGACTTCCACCGCACGGTCGACGTCCTCATCCCGTTCCTGGTGACCCGGCAGATCTTCCTGGGGGCGGGCAAGCTGGCCCAGACGCCGCGGGGGACGACCTACTCCCTCGCTCAGCGCGCGGATCACATCTGGGAAGGGGTCTCGTCCGCAACGACCCGGTCACGGCCGATCATCAACACGAGGGACGAGCCACACGCCGATGCCGAGCGGTACCGGCGCCTTCACGTCATCGCCGGCGACTCCAACATGAGCGAGTACGCCACCTTCGTCAAGGTGGGGACGATGGTCGCCCTCCTCCAGATGATCGAGCGGGACGTCGTCTTCAGGGATCTCGGTCTCGAGAACCCGATCCGCTCCATCAGGGAGGTCGCCCACGACGTCACCTGCCAGCGGAAGATCCGCCTGGCCAACGGCCGGGAGTTGAGTGCACTTGACATCCAATGGGAGTACCTCGACCGCGCCATGCGGTTCGCCCGGAGCCCCGGCTTCCCCCCGCAGGTGCAGCGTGCAGTCGACAAGTGGGAGCATCTGCTCACCGGCTTGGAGAAAGACCCGATGACCCTCGACCGGGAGGTCGACTGGGTGATGAAGTACAAGCTCCTGGACCGGTACGCCGCCAAGCGGGGCATCACCATGTCCGATCCCAAAGTGGCGATGATGGACCTCGCCTATCACGACGTCGACCGCAGCCGGGGCCTCTACTACCTGATGGAGTCACGAGGCATGGCGGACCGTGTCGTCACGGATGAGAAGATCGCCGAAGCCGTGGTGCGCCCGCCACAGACCACTCGGGCCCGTCTCCGCGGGGCGTTCATCAAGGCGGCGAAGGCTAAGCGCCGGGATTTCACCGTCGACTGGGTGCACCTCAAGCTCAACGACCAGGCTCAGCGCACAGTCATGTGCAAGGACCCGTTCAAGTCGCACGACGACAGGGTGGACAAGCTCATCGAGAGCCTCTGACGG
>CAYLYQ010000004.1:59458-61081 GCA_964388105.1 uncultured Acidimicrobiaceae bacterium | reverse complement strand
TGCAGAACGTCGTCGAGAGGGTCCTCAACCTCCTCATCTACCTCCTCGAGTCGCCGAGGCCGGTGACTGCCGACGACGTTCGCTACACGGTCCAGGGGTACGGGCAGGAGTCCGATGACGCCTTCCACCGCATGTTCGAACGGGACAAGGACCTTCTCCGGCGCATGGGAGTGCCGCTCCGGTTGGATCCGCTCGACGGCTGGGAAGTCGAGTTCGGCTACTCGGTCGATCCGGACGAGTACGCCATCGCTGATCCGGGGTTGACCCAGGAGGAGCGCGTCGCACTCTCCGTTGCTGCCCGCATGGTTCGGTTGGGAGGCGCCCACCTCGGGGTGAATGCCCTCCTCAAGCTGGGCGGAGTGGAGCGCGTGGTCGGTACCGAACCGCTCGGAGCGGACCTCGGCGAGGGAGCCGCCGCTCTCGGTGACCTCTTCGCCGCGGTGACCCAGAGGCGCCGGGTCACCTTTCGCTACCGCGGATCGGAGCGCACACTCGAGCCCTGGGGGATCGCCCACCGCCGTGGCCACTGGTACGTGACCGGCAAGACGCCGGAGAGCACGGACAGGGTCTTCAGGGTGGACCGCATCGAGAACCTCGTGCTCTCGGATCAGGCCGACGAGTTCAAGCGGCCCAAGGACTTCGACATCCGCAAGGTCATGGACGGCCATCCGTGGGATGCCGGCGCCGACGAACTCACAGAGGCAAGACTCCGGTTCACACCGGATGTGGCCTGGTGGGCGGCACGCACCCTGGGCGTGACCGCACCCGACGGAAAGCCGCTCGAAGTGACGGTGCCATACGTGAACCGGGACGCGATCGTGGGATGGATCCTGAGCTTCGGGGCATCGGTCCAGGTCCTCGCGCCGGATGACCTCCGCAAGGAAGTGCTGGACCGCGTCACCGCCGCTCTGGGGGCCCTGGATTGAGCGCCAATCGGACCGCCGATCGCCTCAGCCGGATTCTCGCGCTGATCCCATACGTCCTGGAGCGCGACGGGGCCACCGTGGAGGAGATCCTGGACCGGTTCGGCTACACCGCCGACCAACTGTCGAAGGACCTGAACACCGTCTTCGTCTGCGGCCTCCCCGGTTACGGCCCGGGAGACCTGATGGAGGCCTACGTCATCGACGACGAGGTGGTCATCGACGCGGCCGACTACTTCAAGCGGGCACCCCGCCTCACACCGACCGAGGCGCTCGGCCTTCTCGCTGCCGGGCTCACCCTGATCGGCGCCGGGCAGGGGACGCCAGAGCTGGAGTCGGCAGTCTCCAAGCTGATGGCTTCTGTGCTGCCGGAGGAGGACCCGGCGCTTACCGTCGACGTCCTCGACCCCACCGAGCACGTTCGCGATCTTCAGGAGGCCGCGGCCAGCGGGAAAGTCATCCGCATCGTCTACCGCTCGGTCGGACGAGAGCAGGAGACGACCCGCGAGATCGAGCCCTGGACGGTGTTTCACACCATGGGCCGCTGGTACGTGACCGGGCATTGCCGGATGGTCGACGCCGAACGCACCTTCCGGGTCGACCGGATCCGCTCTCTCGCGGCGACGGGAGAGTCTTTCGACCCACCTGCGGAGCGGCCGGTTCCGGGCGTCGGATACTCGCCGTCAGACGGTGACGTCTC
>CAYLYQ010000004.1:54864-59358 GCA_964388105.1 uncultured Acidimicrobiaceae bacterium | reverse complement strand
CGCTTGCCGATGACCTATCCAGTTATGGGTGAGCGGAGACCAGGAATGACGACCATCAAAACCACCTGCAGGCAGTGCGGTGACATTCATCTCACGCCGGACGACGTAGCCCTCGAGCTGCGCCCCGGCGGCCGGGAAGGCGACTACAAGTTCACCTGTCCCACCTGCACCAACCAGCAGCGTCGACCCGCCAACTCGCGGGTGGTAAGCGTTCTCCTCGCCACCGGGGTGGCCTTCGAGGTGATCAACCCCGAGCCCATCACCGAGGCGGAGATCGAGGCGTTCGCAGTTGCCCTGGAGTCGGAGCCGGATCCGTTCCGACTCCTCGCCAGCTGAGAACGGGCCGGTAGGGGTACCAGAGGGCGCTTGGGGGCAAGCGCCCGGAGTGGCCGGAAGGTGACGACCGATGGGGGGTCGTCACCTTCTCCTTTTTCTCTGCTGCTCCGGGCATAGGCCCTGGGGACTCGAGAACCGCCCCGCCCCATTCGCTGTCGCTCTGGGGGACCAATCCCTATCTCAGTAGGATCGCTTCATGCTCCAGTGGGGCGAGATCCTCCTCATCCTCCTCATCGCACTCATCGTGCTCGGCCCCACGCGCCTGCCCGAGGCGGCGCGCAAGATCGGCGGCTGGGTCTCAGAGTTGCGCACTGCGGCGAGAGAGATCTCCAAGGGCCTGGAGGCCGAGGTCGAAGAGGTGCGCCGGGCGGCCTCCGAGGTCAAGGAGATGCGCGACGAGATCAAGAAGGACCTCGGCGAGGCGATGAAGTACACCTGGGAGGGGCCCAAGCCGGTCTCGGGTCCGACGCCGGATGACGCCATGGCCGATCTCGAGGCGATCGAACGCGGCGAGGATCCCGACGGGGATCCTGAGTGACCGACCGACCTCAGTCCATACTGGCCCACCTCGACGAGCTCAGGTGGCGCGTGCTCAAAGTGGCGATCGGGGTGATCGTCGCGGGAGCCGCCTGCCTCCTCTTCGTCGACGATCTTCGGGCGATTCTCGAAGCACCATTTCACGCTGCGGACCCCGGCGCCTCGCTTCAGTCGTTCGAGGCGACCGAGCAGTGGAGTGTCCTCATGCGGATCGCGCTCTTCGGAGGCTTGATCCTCTCCAGTCCGGTGGCGCTGTACCAGACCTGGGCTTTCGTCACCCCGGCCCTCACGGCCCGGGAGAAGAGATGGGTCATCCCCGCGGTCACCGGCTTTGTCGTGCTCTTCGTCTCCGGTGTCGTGTTCGCCTACTGGATCCTTCCCCGCGGCCTCGAGTTCCTCCTGGGGATCTTCACCGACATCGACAACAACCTGCGGATCGGCTCCTACTACTCGTTCGTGCTCCGGTTCCTGCTCGCGTTCGGAATCGCCTTCACCTATCCGCTGTTCCTCTTCGCCGCCGCCGCCGTCGGTGTCGTCTCGTCGGACGCCCTCGCGCGGGGCCGCCGCTGGGCGGTCGTGATCGTGGTCACCGCCGCCGCCCTGATCACGCCGACCGGAGACGCGTTCACCCTCCTCGCCCTGGCCGTCCCCCTCTACATGATGTATGAAGGCACCTATTGGCTGATCCGGCTGGTTCTCAAGAAGTGAGCCTCGCCGCCTTCTGGGCGGCGTACGAGTTCGAACCCGACGCCTTCCAGGTGGAAGCCGCCCAGGCCATCGCGGACGGGTTCTCCGTGGTGGTGACGGCCCCGACCGGCTCCGGGAAGACCCTGGTGGCGGAGGCGGCCATCCACCTCGCCCTGGCCCGCGGCAAGCGTGCCTTCTACACGACGCCGATCAAGGCTCTCTCCAACCAGAAGTACGCCGACTTCGCCGCGATGTACGGCACTAACGGGGTCGGCCTGCTCACCGGGGACAACGTCGTCAACCCGGGCGCCGGGGTGATCGTGGCCACCCTCGAGGTCCTGCGCAACATGATCTACGCCGACCCCTCGGCCCTGGACCGGGTGGGTCTCGTGGTGCTCGACGAGGCTCACTACCTCCAGGACCGTTCACGAGGAGCGGCCTGGGAAGAGGTGATCATTCACTGCCCGGAGCACATTCAGTTCGTCTGCCTGTCGGCGACCATCGCCAACAACGCCGAGTTCGCGGCTTGGGTGGGGGAGAGGCGTGGAGCGACGAGTCTCATCGCCACCAGCCACCGTCCCGTCCCCCTGGAGTCGATGTACATGGTGCGGGACCGGTTCGGGCAGCAGGCCGTGCACCTGCTCCCGATGTTCGTCACCCGGGACGGCAGATCCCGGCCCAACCCGCGAATCGAGAGCATGCTCAACATGGAGAGCGGCCGTCGCCGGCGCTTCACCACCCCCACCCGGCTGGACGTGGTGGAGGCCCTCGCCGAAGAGGCCATGCTGCCCGCCATCTACTTCATCTTCTCCCGGGCCGGGTGCGACGCGGCCGCCGGGCGTCTCGCCGACTCCGGGCTGAGGCTCACCGATTCCGACGAGAGGGAGCACATCCGAGAGATCGTCGACGAACGGACGGCCCACCTCTCCGACACCGACCTGGGAGTCCTCGGGTACGACCGCTGGATCGCAGGACTGGAGATGGGAATCGCCGCCCACCATGCCGGGCTCGTCCCGGCCTTCAAGGAGACAGTGGAGGAGTTGTTCGAACTGGGTCTCCTCAAGGTCGTCTTCGCCACCGAGACCCTGGCGCTGGGGATCAACATGCCCGCGAAGTCGGTCGTGCTGGAGACTCTGACGAAGTTCGACGGTGAGAGCCACCAGATGCTCCGCCCCGGCGACTACACGCAGCTGACCGGAAGGGCGGGCCGCCGGGGCATCGACGTCGAGGGATTCGGCGTGGTTCTCCACTCCCCGTTCGTGTCCTTCTCCCAGGTCACCGAAGTGGCGGCGCTCGGCGCCCACGAGCTGAAGTCGAGTTTCCGGCCCACCTACAACATGACGGCGAACCTGATCGCCAACTACGACCAGCAGCAGGCGGAGGAGCTGCTCGAGGCTTCGTTCGCCGCCTTCCAAAGGGTGGGGGAGATGGAGCAGTCCGACGCCACGCTGGAGGCGATCGAGCATCAGATCGAGAGGGAGACCGCGATCGCCACGTGCGAGCGGGGGGATGTGGCCGAATATGCGGCCCTGGTCGAGTCCCTGTCGGCGAAACGCCGCAACGACCGGATCGCCAGTGGGCTCTCTGCCGGCGACGTCGTCCAGGTGGTCGGCGGGCCCGCCGACGGCCGATATGCGGTCCTGAGGCGGCTGCCCACCAAAGACCAGGGGGCCCGCTACATGGTCCTCTCCACCTCGGGGAGGCTCTCCACACTCCGCTCCCGGGACATCACCGCGGCCAGTCACACCGTCGGCCGGCTCAACATCCCCACGCCCTTCCGCCCGCGGGACCGCCGGTTCGTCCAGAACACGCTCAGGCAGCTCTCCAAGCTGCCCGCCACGGCCGTGTCGCGCTCTCCCAAGACGCAGTCGTTGGTCGACCACACGGTCGCCGGCTGTCCCGACGCGAGCCGGCACCTAGCCGCGCTCCGCAAGGTGGAGCGGCTCGAGCGTCGACGTGAGCAGGTGTTGGCGCGGCGACGGAGCTCCGGCCACGGCCTCGTCGAGGAGTTCGGCGCCATCCGGGGCCTCCTGGTCGATCTGGACTACGTGCGGGACTGGAAGCTCACTCCCCGGGGGGAAAGGCTGCGCCGTCTCTACAACGAATCCGACCTGCTGCTCGCCGAGGCAATCGAGCACGGGGCCCTGTACGGTCTCGACCCCGCCGAGACGGCAGCTCTCCTCTCCGTGTTCGTCTACGAGCCGAGAAGCGACCAGGCATCACCGGCGGACTGGCCGACCGATGAGCTGGCAGAGAGGTGGGAGATGGTGGAAGGGCTTTGGGAGGACCTGAACCGACGCGAGCGCGCCGCGCGCCTGACGCCGACCCGACGACCGGACCCGGGGTTTGCTTCCATCGCCTACCAGTGGGCGACCGGCGTCGAGTTCGACGCCCTGACGGTTGGTGGGATGGCCCCGGGGGACTTCGTTCGGGTCTCCCGACAGCTGGTCGACTTGCTGCGCCAAGTTCGTGACGGCATCGGCGAGCTCTCCGAAGAGACGACCGCCGCTCTTCGTATCGTCGATCGCGGCGTCGTCGCCGCTCAAGGAGTGGGGTGAGCAGACTCTGGACCGTCCTGGTCAACGAAGCGGCCGGCACGACACCCACACCGCCCGGATTCGTCTCCGAGACCCTCCGGGCTCTCGGAGTCGAGCACGTCATCGTCACCCCCGTCAGCGCCATCGAGGCCAGGGCGGCCATCAGGGAGTCGATCGGGGCAGGACGGACCAACATCGCAGTGGTCGGCGGTGACGGCAGCCTGAGCATGGCCGTGGACGAGATCGTCTCGTTGGGACAGGACGTCACGGTCGCAGTCCTGCCGGCCGGTACGGGATGCGACCTGATCCGGACCTTCGGGATCCCCCAGAAGCTCGGCGCAGCGGCGAAGCACCTCACCACCGACGACTCGTACCTGATCGACGTCGTGGCCCTCGA